>JADLBG010000535.1 GCA_020847895.1 Bryobacterales bacterium | reverse complement strand
TGGATGAAGCTGTGCAGATCGGTGGAGTTGAGGTCGTCCTTTTCGTACCAGGTCGCCGCCGGCAGCACAATGTCGGAATAGAGGGCCGAGGTATCCATGCGGAAGTTCAGATCGACGATGAGGTCCATCTTTCCCCGCGGGGCGTTCTCGCGCCACACGACATCCCGCACCGAGTCCTTGGCGCGCTCCCCGGCCACATCGTTGTGGTGCGTGCCGAGATAGTGGTTCAGGAAATACTCGTGCCCTTTGGCCGAGGCGAGAATGGCGTTGCCGCGCCAGATGAACCACACACGCGGCCAGTTTTCTTCCGCGTCCGGATCTTCGACGGCAAACATCAGGGCGCCCTGGCGTAACTGGGCGACGAGATACTTACCGACATCCTGCTCGGTTTTCGCGCCGGCGGCGCGCGCCTGCTTCATCACCTCGAGCGGACTGCGGTTGAACTGCGGATAGAAAGGTAACCAGCCGTTTTTCACAGCGCGTACCTGCAGATCCATCGTGTGGCCCTGGGCCATGGACCCGGCGCCGGCCTCTTCATCACCTGCCCTGGTTGTGTGATACTCGCCGAACTCGGATTCGTAGCGCCATTGATCGCTGTGAACGTAATGCCAGCTAGGCGAGTTTTGCAGCCGCGACGGCACGTGCCAGTCCTTGGCGAAGGCGATTGCCGACCAGGGTTCCATCGGCGCCAGTTTTTCCTGACCGACATAATGCGCCAGGCCGCCGCCGTTCACTCCCGTACAACCCGCGAACATGAGCGCGTGAATCGCCGCGCGGTACATCAGATTGTTGTGGTACCAGTGGTTCACGCCCGCGCCGATGATCACCATGCACCTGCCGCCCGTGCCTTCCGCCGTATTGCCCCACTCGCGCGCGAAACGGATGAGCACGTTGCGGCTGATCCCGGTGTACTTCTCCGACCATGCGGGGCTGTAGGCCATGTCGTCGTCGTAGCTTCGAGGATAGTCGCCCTCCAACTCGCGTGACACTCCGTACTGCGCCATCAGCAGGTCGTAGACCGTCGTGACCGCGACTTCCCCGTCCGCGGTCTTTACCACCTTCACCGGAACCCGGCGCGTAAGAATCGACCCCGAGGAAAAATCGTCGAAGGCCACCGCAAGCGTCGCGGCTGAGTTCCCCAGGAATGTCAGAACAGGAGCGATCGGACTCCCGTCGAGGCCATCCTCCAGCTTGAGATTCCACTTTCCTTGCGCCGTTTGCCACCGGAAGCCCGTGCTGCCCAGCGGCATCTTGGGACGCTGCTCCGTTTCGTCCCACATCAGGAACTTCCAATCCCCGTTCTCGACGTCGCGGTAGGCGCCCAGACGGTTGGCCCGCAACATCGGTCCCGCTCTGTAAACATCACCCTCGGCCTTTTCGAGAGTCACCAGAAACGGCGAGTCCGTGTAGCGCTTGCAGTAGTCGAGGAAATACGGGACCTGCCGGTCGTGGTGAAACTCCTTGAGCAGGACGTGGTTCACCGCCATCCACCACGCGCCGTCCTGTCCGGCGTTGATGGGGATCCAGTTGTCGGCGAATTTCGATTGCTGCGAAAAATCCGGCGAGAAGACCCATTGCCTGGTTCCGTTGTGCCGCGCTTCCGTGGCGAAGTGGCAATCGGGCGTGCGTGTCATGGCGACGTTCGATCCGCAAATCGCCAGCAGTTTGGCGTTGTACCAATCGGCGGACTCATGGACGTCGGTCTGCTCACCCCAGATTTCAGGCGATGCCGGCGGAAGGTCGCAATACCAGTCGTAGAACGACATGGAGACGCCGCCCATCAACTGCAGAAGGCGCGCCCCGGAGGCGTAGGAAACCATCGACATTGCCGGGATCGGCGAGAATCCGGCGATCCGGTCCGGACCGTACTTGCCGATCGTATAGATATTGGCCGCCGCGATCATCTCGACCGCCTGCTCCCAGGGGATACGGCGGAAGTCACCTTTGCCGCGCGCCTGCTGCCAGCAGCGGCGCGATTCGGGATTCTCCACCAGCGACTTCCAGGCGTCGACAGGGTCGGCGTGTACAGCGCGGGCTTTCGTCCACAGGTCGAGCAGCGCTCCGCGGGCGTAAGGATATTTCACCCGCAGCGGGCTGTAGAGATACCAGGAAAACGAGATGCCTCGCTGGCACCCGCGGGGCTCGTAAGGGGGAATTCCCGATTGCAGCAACGGGTAGTCCAGTCCCTGCATCTCCCACGTCACGACGCCGTTCTTGACGTAGATATTCCACGTGCATCCACCCGTGCAATTGACGCCATGCGTCGAGCGCACGACTTTGTCATGCTCCCAGCGGTTGCGATAGAACTCTTCCCACTCGAGCAGCTTGGGATCGAATTGGTCCCGAATCCAGGTTAGTTCGGTGGAGTTACTCATTGTACGCCTCGCGTCCGGTATTGCCGGACGAGCCTGGCGCGGACCCCGTGGAAGCGCTCGCGCCACAGCAAATGGAATCCAAACAGAAGCAGCGCCGTTCCGGCGCTCCCGAGCAGAAGGAAGCCGCCATGCACAGCAGGCTTCGCTTTACCGGCCGCGCGATCTTGGAAGTATGCGATCAATGCCGTAATCTCCTGCTCGGTCAACGGCCTCCGGCGGTACAGAGAGGCCATCTCCGGAGTGGGCGGCGAGGCCAGCCACGTCTCCAGGCCCTTCCTGCCGCCGAAACGCTTGAAGACGTGTGTGAGCGAAGGACCCAAAGACCCGCCGCCCAGTAACGGCAGGCCGCCGGTGTCGTGGCAGGCGATACAGGCGGTTCCTCCCGCCTCGAACGGCGCTAATCCTGAAAAAAGCGCTCGTCCACGTTCGACTTCCCGCGGGGTGAATGGTTCCAGCGCCGCCGGCGCGCCCTGCCCGGTCTTCGCCGCGCCTCCGCTCCCTTCCTGCTGGCGTACATAGTCCACCAGTGCCGTCGCCCGTTCCGGCGTGATTCCCGGAATTGCCGGCATCACCATGCCTTGGTAGCTTTGCACCAATGCCCGGGCGGTGGCGTCGCCGCTGTCAATGACGGCTTGGGGATCGACGATGAAGCGCACCAGCCATGCGCGTTCGCGCCGGGTGCTCATGCCCGCCAGGTCGGGCCCCACCAAAGGCCCGCCTCCGATCGTGTGACACATCGCGCAATTTTGCGCGTAATCCTCCGCGGGGCTCTGTGCCGATAATCCGGCAGCGAAAAAGAGCAAACCGCAGGAGAATCCTATTGAACCATGAACAGTCATGGCGGTGGCCTCCAACGGCGCCGCATGAACAGAACACAAAATGTGACTAGGCGCATCTACAGTAGATCATGGTTGGACAAGGAAACTCAACACTTGAAGGCAACATGGGTGCAGGACAAGGGAGTTGGATGTACTGCCTGAAGGCCCTAGCTACTTTCTGGCGCAAAAATCAGTTTAGGCGAAAGGGAGCCGAGGTGGCCTGGGTCGTAGCACCTCTGAAAATACGAGAACCCCGGCGCTGTAGTCCGCCGAGGTTCTAAAATGAGGTTTTA
>JADLBG010000534.1 GCA_020847895.1 Bryobacterales bacterium | reverse complement strand
CCTTTTCCTGCGGCGATCTCTACATGGAGAAACTCGTCGAAAATCCAAGGCACATCGAGTTTCAGGTCCTCGCCGATCTCCATGGCAATGTCGAGATCCTCGGCGAACGGGAATGTTCTCTGCAACGCCGTCACCAGAAGGTCCTCGAAGAAGCCCCCTCGCCCAGCATTTCCTCCGAGCTCCGCAAGACCATCGGCACGGGCTTGGCCAAGGCTATGCGCGATGTAGGTTACACGAATGCAGGAACCGTTGAGTTCCTCATGGATAGGGAAGGGAAGTTGCACTTCATCGAGGTAAACGCGCGGATTCAGGTTGAGCATCCCGTCACCGAATTTGTGACCGGTATCGATCTCGTCAAAAGTCAGATTCTGATTGCTGACGGAATGCCTTTGTCCGAGGTGTTGGGTGCCCCTGTCACTCTACGAGGTCATGCCATCGAGTGCCGGATCAATGCGGAGAATCCCGATACTTTTGCACCCTCTCCCGGACGCATCACCGCCCTGAACATCCCAGGGAGCATCGGAGTTCGTGTGGACACGGCAGCTTATACCGACGGAGTCATACCGCCGTACTACGACTCCATGATCGCGAAGCTCATCACCTACGGCCGCGACCGCAATGAAGCCATTGCCCGCATGCGCCGCGCCCTGGACACTTTCGTGGTCGAAGGCATCCACACCACCATTCCTCTTCATCAGAAAATCCTGCATGACCCTCAGTTTGTCGCAGGCGATTTTCACACCAACTATCTCGCCAAGTTCACCACGAAAACTAAGTAGTTGGCCCGCTCTGTTACAACTCCCGCGGATAATCAAACAGGTTGCAGATTCCCGTTTCCGTCACCAGATAATTGTCTTCCAGCCGTATCCCGCCATGAAGCGCTTGCGAATACACCCCTGGCTCCAGCGTGAAAACATCCCCAGCCTCGAAGACGTCAGTGGATCCCGGAATAATCCGCGGCGATTCGTGCCCCCGATGCCCGATCCCGTGCCCCACATGATGCCAGAAGCTCTTCTCCGTTACCGGTTGGCTGTCCAGATAATCCTTCACCTGCCGGTAAACGTCCCTCGCTCTCACACCCGGGCGTATCGCGGCTTCTGCAAGCTTCACTGCCTTCACAACCACTTCCCAGGCCCGCTGCTGGATATCGCTTGGCGCCCCGGTTGCAAACGTCCGGCACGTGTCTGCGGAATAAAACGCTGGTGCCGGAAATAAATCCAGGATGTACAAGTCTCCGGGAAGAATCACGCGCTCCGTCGGCGGACCGCCTCCACTGATGCACCGTTCCCCGCAAGCGAAATCCCCGGGAAACGCCACTGCCGTGCCGGCCCGTTTCACCACGGCCTCATACATTGCCGCGTACACATCCACCTCTCTCAAACCCGGTGCAATCGTCTTTCGCGCAGCGTCATAAGCCGCCCGGCATAGATCAAGAGACCGCTGGATTTCCGCCACCTCATCCGGTTCCTTCTTCTTCCGTAGTCGAAGAATCGTATCCGTGGCATCCTCTACCCTTGCGCTGATCGGCAGCGCCTGCTCCATCATTCCCGTAGCCACGCGACGTTCTACCGCAAGCCGCTTCCCGGTAAGGAATTGCCGTAGCATTCTTGCCAAGTCGCGCTCCGGATAGTCCGCCACGCGTTCAATGGAATATGTCTCCAGCGGAAGAATCCTGTCTGCCAGTCCTTCCTTCGCGCCCGGTGTGATGAGCATACTCCGCCCCTCTGTCCAAAGCAGGAATGCAACCGGAGCGTCCGCCGGAGCCAGCGAACCCGTAAAGTAATACGCTGTCCGCGGGTCGGCGGTCAAAAACAAATCCCATTGCTTTTGTTCCATGACAGTCAGCAGGCGCTGCTGCCGGATTGCGCAGCCTTCACGTGTCAACATCAAGCCAGGATGTCCTTTAAAATTCTGCCCTCGTCCGTCGGGCCGATCAGACGCTGATTAAGACCCTGATATGCGAAGCTCAGCCGGTACGGATTAAGACCAAGCAGGTGCAGGATTGTCGCCTGTAGATCCCGCACGTTCACTCTATCCCGCCCCACGTAGTAGCCGATTTCATCTGTTTCCCCATAATTCAGGCCGGACTTGATGCCGCCTCCAGCCATCCACATCGTGAATGCAAACGGATGGTGATCCCGTCCCACCCACGGACCATACGATCCGCCGCGGTTCTCCCTCATCGGAGTGCGTCCGAATTCGCCTCCCCACACAATCAGCGTGTCCTGCAGCAATCCTCGCTGTTTGAGGTCAGTCACCAGTGCCGAAACCGACTGGTCCATCACCTTTGCCTTGCCCGGCAAGTCGTACCGTATATCCTCCCGCCGCGACGATCCATGATGGTCCCATCCCCAGTGGAACAACTGCACGAACCGCACGCCATTCTCCACTAGGCGCCGCGCAAGCAGGCAGTTGTTGGCGAATGAGACCTTTCCGGGCTCCGTCCCGTACAGTTTGTGCATGGATTCCGGCTCCTTCGAAATGTCCATCACCTTCGGCACAGACGTCTGCATCCGGTACGCAAGTTCGTATTGCGCGATTCGGGCCTGTGTCTCCGGATCTCCAAACCTCTTCTCCTGCATGCTGTTCAAATCACGAATCGCATCCAGCGTCTTCCGGCGCAACCCTCTGTCCATTCCCTCGGGATCACTGAGAAACAGCACCGGATCACCTTGCGTTCGGCATTGCACTCCCTGATACACCGAAGGAAGGTAGCCGCTGCCCCAAAGACTCTTCCCCCCGTCCGGATTGTTCCCGCCGCTTACCAGAACGACGAATCCGGGCAGATCCTGATTCTCTGAGCCAAGCCCGTATGTCGCCCACGCCCCCATGGAAGCGTACCCGAACCGCGGATTCCCCGTGTGCAGGTACAACTGCGCCGGCGCGTGATTGAACTGGTCCGTGGTCATCGAACGGATAATGCATACCTCATCCGCCGCCTTCGCAAAATTCGGCAGCAACTCGCTCATCCACGCCCCGGATTGTCCATGCTGCTGGAACCTGTACGGTGTCGCAAGCAGCTTGGGCACTCCCTTGATGAAAGCGAATCGCTTTCCTTCCAGAAGGTTCTGCGGACAGTCCTTCCCGTCATATTTCTGCAACTCCGGCTTGTAGTCCCACAACTCCAACTGCGATGGCGACCCCGCCATATGCAGGTAGATGATGGATTTTGCCTTCGGAGCATGATCAGGCTTTTTAGGCGCGAGCGGGTTGTCCGTTCGAGCGGCGTCGCCGCGCGCCAGGCTGGCGAGAAACATGTTCGCCAGCCCAAGGTGGCACCGCTCTAAGAAGTGGCGGCGTGTGAATTCCTTCAATCCCTGAATTTCCGGAGTCATCGTTATCGCCTCGTCAGTGTCTCGTCCAGGTTCAGAATCGCGTTCGCTACCACTACCCAACTCGCGCGGTCGGCATCATCGCGGCCGGCCTTGCCGAAGTCCGGTGGACGCGTAGCCACAAGCCCCGCATCAAACGATTGCCCGCCTTTCTTTTCGTGGTTGCGTACGACACGGATCGCCAGCACATTGCGACCCGGCTTGAGTGCCGCCTCCGCGGCGCTGGAGAAGGGGTACTCGTAATAACCAGTCCGTTCTTGCGGTGATCCTGCGGCCGAAACTCCGTTGATCCACGCCTCAAACCCGGACACTGTCTTGACCTGCAGCCGGAAATCGGACAGCTTGCTCTCGGGCGCCGTAAATTCATACCGGAGCCACAACGTATCCGTCTCCCAACTCGTTGCCACTTCCTTCTCATTCTTCTCGTTCTCAAAAGCGCCGAAGAGTCCTCTACCCGTGCGCCATCCGGAATCGTCGAACCCAGGCTTCAGCCATCCAGTGCCGGGATCTTCCGTCGTGTACTGCCACACCACTCTCCCCTTGCGTGCGTCCGCGATCACCGTCTCCTCCCGGTCCTCCTTGTACAGAGTCTTATCGTAATGCAGCAATTTCTCCACCGGCGTCGAACTACCCTTGAGGCCTTTCCAGGCTTCGCGATGAAGCGAGACGATCCGGCGCAATTCCTCTTTCTCCGGTGGGCGCACCAGCGCCAGTTGGAACATATGCGCCGCCCGCGCGTTTTCTGACTTGCCGGCCTCCCCCAGCGTCCTCAACGCCAGTTGCTGCGCCGCCTCCATGAAAACCGGATCGTTCAACGAAGTCAATGCCTGCAGCGGCGTATTCGTCCGGATTCGCCTCATCGTGCAAATTTCACCCGTCGGTGCGTCATAGCTCATCGACGACGGGTACGGCGATGTACGCCGCATGAATGTGTAAAGCCCTCGCCGGTAGCGGTCTTCGCCCTCGCTGGTAATCCACCGCTCGCCGTTATATACCACTTGCCAGACTCCTTCCGGCTGCCACGGCATCACCGGAGGCCCGTACATCTTCTTGCTCAGTAATCCGCTCACCGCCAGCGCCTGGTCCCGTACCACCTCCGCATCCAACCGGAAGCGCGCTCCCCGGCCTAGCAGCCTGTTCGTAGGATCCTTTCCCAGCAACTCCGGTGTGGCATTCGAGGATTGCCGGTACGTTGCCGACATCACGATTGTCTTCACAATCGCCTTCGTGTCCCAATTCAAACGCATATATTCCGCCGCCAGCCAATCGAGCAGTTCCTGATTCGTCGGCGCCGTCCCCTGGGTGCCAAAATCCTCCTCCGATTCCACGATCCCCTTCCCAAACAGGCGAGCCCATATTCGGTTCACTGCCACTCGTGCTGTAAGCGGGTTCTCCTTGGAGACCAGCCATTCCGCCAGCCCCAGTCGGTTCTTCGGCGCACCCTTCGGGAATGCTGCAAAAGCCGCCGGAACATTCGCTTCCACTTCTTCCCCAGGCGTCAGGAAATTGCCCCGTTCGAGAATATGTGTCTTGCGCCGTTGATTCTCCGGCAATTCCTTCAGGACCAGCGTGGAGGTGTTCGCCAGTTTCAGCGTCGGACGGTCATCAGGCTTGTCGCTGTCTTCCGTTTGGTTGAAGAACGCGTAAAACTGGTAGAACTCCTTGTGTGAGATTGGGTCGTATTTGTGCGTATGACATTGAGCGCAGCCCAGAGTCAACCCCATCCATACTTGCCCGGTTACTGCTACCCGGTCGCGAATTGCCGCATCCCGGAACTCCTCATCGTCTGTGCCCCCCTCCGTGTTCGTCATCGTGTTCCGGTGGAAGCCCGTCGCAATCAAATCATCTTCCGTCGCTTGTGCCATCAGGTCGCCCGCAAGTTGCAGCTTCGTGAATGCATCGAACGGGATGTTGCTGTTCAGCGCCCGAATCACCCAATCCCTATACGGCCATATCGTGCGCCGGTTATCTTTCTCGTAGCCTTGTGTGTCCGCGTATCTCGCCAGATCCAGCCAAACCCTTGCCCACCGTTCGCCGTACTGCGGCGATGCCAGAAGTTTGTCCGCCAGTCGCTCGTAGGCTTCCGGAGTCGCGTCCTTGAGGTACGCTGCCGTCATTTCCGGCGACGGTGGCAGTCCGGTGAGATCCAACGCGACTCGCCTCGCCAGAGTATAGCGGTCCGCTACCGGTGAGGGCCTCAATCCCTCTTTGTCCAGCCGCGCCAGAACAAGATTGTCAAACTCCACCACCGGCCACTTCCGATCGCTCACTGCCGGCGGCGTCCGCCGCTGCGGTTTCTCAAACGCCCAATGGTTGGTGTACGGCGCCCCACTTTCGATCCACTGCCGGATGAGATCTACCTCCTGCGGGCTGAGACGGGGACCAACCGGCGGCATCGGCCGCGTACTGTTTGTGATTCGCGCATATACCCGGCTCTTTGCGCTGCTCCCAGGAATTATCCCCGCATAACCGCCGGACTTCCCGGTTGCTCCGTCTCGCGTGTCCAGCCGGAAATTCGCTTGCCGGCCGTGCTCGTCCGGACCGTGGCAGGCGAAACATCGTTTCGCCAGTATGGGGCGGATATCCCTCTGGTAGTCTACTGAGGCTTGGGCTTGTGCGGGTAGAGCACAAGCCAGAATGGCAAAAATTGTTCTCGGCGGCATCCCTAATCCTTCCAAGATACATCCACTGCGCCCGCGAAGCTATGCGGAATGGTGCAGTAAGGTGCAGTAGACTGGGAAGTACCACTGATCTTTTTCTTTCGATGATTCTGTTCCTCCTTGCTCCTGTCGCCTTCGTGGGCAGTCAGGTTTGCCAGTCCTGTCACCGCAACGTCGACGCCCGCTACCAGCAAACGGCGATGGCCCGCACCACGCGCTCCCTACAGGAACTCTTCCTTTCAGCCCGGAGTAGCATGTGAGCACTGCCATGGTCCGGGTGGACTCCATGTCAACGCTTCCGGCCGTATGGTCGTCCCTCCGCGCTCCCACCGGCCCAGCGCGATGCCATCTGCCACCAGTGCCACCTTTCCGTTGCCCGGATTCCTCGCCGTGGCCGTTCCCTCTCTCAATTCCATCCCGGAGAGCCGATGATGAATTCCTCTGCGATTATCCTTGATATGGACGGAGTCCTTATCGATTCCAACCCCCTTCATGCAGAAGCTTGGTCCATCTATCTATCGCATTACGGCATTACCGCCGATTCTATGATGGAGCGCATGCACGGAAAACGGAACGACCAAATCGTCCGTGACTTCTTCGGCCCGCAGTTGACGGATGCCGAAGTCTTTACCCATGGTGCGGCTAAAGAGGCCTTGTATCGCCAACTCATGCGTCCACACCTCGAACAGAGCCTCGTCCCCGGAGTCAGGCAGTTCCTGCAGCGCTACAAGAATCTCCCCCTCGGCCTGGCTTCCAACGCCGAGCCGGCAAATGTGGACTTCCTCCTCGATGAAGCATCCCTCCGCCCATATTTCAAAGCCGTTGTCCACGGACATCAGGTCCGTAACCCGAAGCCTTCCCCTGATATCTATATCCTTGCTGCACACCTTCTCGAAATGCCTCCCCGGCTCTGCATCATTTTCGAGGACTCCACTACGGGAATCCAGGCCGCACAGTCTGCCGGATGCCGGGTCGTGGCGGTGAGAACAACCGCGGCTGAACTCCCCGAAACGGACTTCGCAATCCGCGACTTTACCGACCCCGAATTGAACACATGGTTATCAGGACTTCAAATCTGATCGCTCTCCTCCTGCTGGCCATTCCAGTGTCGGGACAGGTGTCCCTTTCTCTGCGCGAAGCAGCCGCCCGAAACCCTTCCACTCTTCTACCTGAATATGAAGGATCTCCCGCGGTCCTTCGGGGAACCGTGACTCTGAAGCCCATTCTGTTCGGCGATTACTCCCAGGTGCCGATCCGCGATTCTCGCGGTGGCAGGCTCATGCTCGAAGCGCCTGATTTCATGTTCGAACATGTCGCCCCAGGGGACGAACTTCAGGTGCGTGGAGTCATTACCCATCGCGGAGGACTGCCCGTCCTCCGTATGGTCGAACTCACAACTCTCAACCACACCAAGCCGCCGCCGCCGTTTTCCCGGCGCATCCACCAACTCCAATCCGTTTCCGAACTTGGCGTCACGGCCTTGATCGAAGGTCGAGTGATTGCCCTCGGTGAGGACTCTGGGGGCGAATACCTTCTCCTCGACGATGGCCAACCCATCCCTTATCCTGTGTATCTCTCGCTCGCCGCTAGCCGTATAGGGACAGGTCTTGGACGCTACCATGTGGGTGACCGTGTCCGTGTCATAGGAGCTTCCAGCCAGGCTGGCATGCAGCCTCCGTTCGAGGCAAAATTCCGCATGGTGATCCCCGATGCGGCCTCCGTGGTCCTGCTCGATCGGGAGTGGCTTGTTTCTCCGCAGATAGTCTTGGCCGCCGCTCTCTCTCTGAGTAGCTTCCTGGTATTGGTCCTTGTTCGCCGTCGACGCCGGCAAGCGGCCCGTCGCGCCATCCGTCGAATCCACGGCTTATGCGAGGAACTGTTGACTATCTCTGCCTTTGAGGAATTGGTGCGTAAACTGCGTAGCCCTGTTCCCCGTGCTTTGGAAGTCACCTCGGTCGAACTCTATCGCTTTGACCGTCAGACACAATCTCTGTGCGGGTGCGTCGCCGAGCCGGCGCCGGCTCCCATCCCTCTCTCCGCTCCCAAGGAAGACGGACAATCTATCCCGTCCATCGCACTCTGCTTCCGCAACCGGACGCCTCTATGCATCCCTGGCTCTTCAAATCCCTCGCTGCTCCCCAAGCCGAATACAGGTGGTGTCATTCTGCTGCCCATGTTCACACGGGAAGAATTGGTGGGTGTCCTCGAAATTTCCCATACGGATCGCCCCCGGCACTTCTCCATGGAAGAACTTGTCGCCCTGCAACATCTTGCCAATCAAGTGGCGATGGTCATGAAGCTATTGGAACTTCAGGCTCGCAAAGAGCAGATGATGCGCAGCCAGCGCCTGGCGGCGACCGGACAGATTATCTCCGGGGTGGCGGGCGAACTCAAGGCCCCCCTGGAATCCATTCTTATTCTCGCTCACAAACTTCTTGACCAGGGCGACGAAGCTCGCGCCATACTCAACGAGTCGCTCCGAGCCTCCGCCATTCTCTCCCGTTACAGTCAAGTCATCCGTCAGGATGAAGGCGAGGCTGCCCCCCTGGAACTCAATGCGATTCTTCATAAGGTCATCGACTCCTGCCGCAAGGATTTTTCGCATTCCGAAATTGCCGTTACCACCTCGTTCTGGGGCGAACCGTTGTGGATTGTTGGTTCTGCAAGGCAAATGGAACATGTGCTCCGCAACCTCGTTCTCCTTGCCGCCCGTGCGGCATGTCCTTCACTGGACCACAGTTTGCACCTTGAATCCTCCCTCAGGCAGCGTCGCGTCGTCATTACAATCCGGTACGGCGCTCTTCTCTGCGATGAGTATTTCCCGTCTGTTCCAAATGCCGGCGAGAATGAGTCCCTGGCGTTCAGCGTCTGCCGGGGAATCCTTCACTCGTTAGGAGGCGATGTGCGCATCTTGCAGGCTGCCGAGAACGCCTGTCGCATGGAAATCGATTTGCCCGCCGCTTTCCATGTCCCTTCTTCGGAAGCCGCTCCTCGCGTAAGAACCGTTCACAACTCCCGAACTCTCACCGCCATCATCCTGGAACCTGATCCCACGGCCCAGCGCCGCCTTGTTTCTCTTTGGACCAGCAGAAGCCATCGTGCCGTTCCGATACATACCGAAGCGGAGGCAGTCGAACTCTTCCGCCGCCTCAAGATCGACATCATCTTTTGCGCCGTCCGTCTCCCAGGCAGCAACTGGGTGGAGTTCTTCGATCGGGTTCGCGATCAGGTGCCCGCCTTTGTCCTCCTCACCGATGGTTTGGATTCAGACGCCTCCACCCTGTTCCCCCAGGGAGAAGGCTTTGTTCTCCGAAAGCCCATGGAAGCAGGCGAAATGGACAGGCTCCTCGATCGCCTTGAGCAGCGTATTGAGTCTACTGCAATGGCGTAGGGCACAATTCTCGTCCTCTACACCTGGTCCCCCTCAGTATGGACTGATCGAATGAAACTGCGGCGCCGCCGCCTCACGCCCGAGAATCTTCTTCACATCCTCTCTTAGCGGACCCACACTCTTGCGGAACATCATCCGGTACGCCTCGCAAAAGTAATCCAAGTCCTCGAATCTCCGGTTCATCGCATATCTTGACTTGGGACATCCTCCGTGGCACATTGCCTGCCACTCACAAACTTCGCATTCCGGATGCGCCAGCGCCTTCTTCCTCGCAAAGGCGTACCTTCGCTGCTTACGGGCAATCTCCGTCCAGGAGTCGATCTCGATGTTTCCCAACCGCCAGTCCGTTTCCACAAAAAAGTCGCACGGGTAGATGTCGCCGTTGTACTCTACCACCACATAGCTGTCGCACGTCTCGTGCATCGTGCACGACCCCGGTTTCTGACCCGCCAATGCCTCCGCGATATTGTCGAACGTCCGGATACGGATCTTGCGTCTCTGCGGCCACCACAGATCAAACGTCTCGCACAGGAATTGCCCGTACTCCGAAGCCGTGATCGTGTAGGGCAACGGGTTTCCGTCTCCGTCAAACTCCGAAAGAGGTATGTACTGTATGTTGTCTACGCCAAGCCCGGTGAAAAACCGGTACAACTCCTTCGCCCTCCCTACGTTCGCTTTGCTCAGCACGCATAGAACGTTGAAGTCCACCTTTTCCTTTTGCATCAATCGCAGCGATTCCATCACCCGCTTCCACGTTGCGTGTCCGGCCTTGTTCACCCGGTGCAGATCATGAATCTCTTCCGGACCATCGAGGGAAAGCCCAACCAGCCATCGGTACTCGCGGAACAGAGCGCACCAATCCTCGTCAACCAACATCCCGTTGGTCTGTATCGCATTGCTTACGTTCTGTCCATTTCGGCCGCGTTCTTTCTGGAGTTCCACGACCCTCCGGAAAAAAGGCAGCCCCGCAAGCGTCGGTTCCCCTCCTTGAAACGCGAAAACGCTGTTCGGATAGGAATAGAACAGGAAGCTGTCGATCAGCCGCTCCAGTGTTTCCTCTTGCATCGCCCGTCTGCCCAGGACCGAATATGGATCAGTTTCCCTGTCCAGATAAAAGCAATACGAGCAGTCGAGATTGCATACAGCCGAAACCGGCTTGATCAGCAAACTCGTTATCCGGGGAGTCGTGCCTAGTGTCGGGCCAACCGCTCCCTCTCCATAGATGGGAAGAATACTCCCGTTCGCCATCGTTCCGAGTGTACCATTGACCAACAGGCTCCATGACAATTGAAGACGAACTCCGCGACAAGCTTCGCCGCATTGAAGCGCTCTTTGCCGGTGCTACCACCGAGGGCGAACGCCTTGCCGCCGCCGCGGCTATGGATCGCATCCGTCACCGCCTCCGTGAGACGGAAAAGGTCGAGCGGCCCGTCGAGTTTAAGTTCACACTCGCCGACGAATGGTCTCGCCGTCTCTTTGTTGCCCTCTGCCGCCGGTATGGCCTCGATCCCTACCGCTACCGTCGCCAGCGCCACACCACCGTCATGGTCCGCGCTCCGCAAAGCTTCATTCAGAAAACTCTCTGGCCCGAATACCAGGAGATCCAGCGTGCACTTGAGGAATACCTTCTGCAGGCCACTAACCGCATCATCCGCGAGGAAGTCTTCAAGAATTCTGCCGAACCCAGCGAGCGCTGAGTCAACTCCCGGCGGTTACCGCCCCCTCATCGATCAACGGAACTCGCCCTCGCTTGGCCAGTTCGCCTCCTACGTTGCTTGCTCCGCCGTAAAGTGCATGCTCCCCGGGAGCATCGCTGATTGTTGCTTCTTTTCAATGTCTTGCAAGGAGGTGTTCTCCTTGAAATCAAAACGGGCTAGGGGGAACATCGGATTCAGGTATCCGTAACCCGATGCACCGCATATAGATAAAATCCTTGACGTGACACTATATATTGTGGGATCTTGCCATAGTACGCTAGTATTATGGCAAGTTTAGCTTTGAGCCGTGTTCTCATTCTCCTTGCCAGCTCAATTCGCAAACCCGTTATTTTTCAACTACTTTTGAAGGAACATCACTATGGGTCAGCTTAGTGTCGATCTCAGTGTCCGCATGCGGGAGTTGAAACGCTCTTTGCCTGTCTCTCAGCGTACCGGGGTTGTCTTTCCACGGTACTTTACCTCCCGTCTGGAGCCTGGCCGAACCCCCTATGATGACATCCAATGGGAGTTGCGAAACGCTACCATCGGTAACGATAGAGGCTCAGTCATCTTTGAACAGCGCGATGTCGAGCTTCCTGCCGATTGGTCTCAAACCGCTACCAACATTGTGGCCAGCAAGTACTTCCATGGACGCATGGGATCTCCCGAACGTGAGCGCAGCGTCCGCCAGTTGGTCCATCGTGTCATCGATACCATCACAGATTGGGGCAAGAACGGCCGCTACTTCAGGACCGATCTTGATGCAGCCAGCTTCCGCGATGAATTGGCTCACCTGATGCTCACCCAGAAGGCGTGTTTTAACTCCCCTGTCTGGTTCAACGTCGGCGTAAAAGAGCAGCGCGGGTATGGCTGGTATTACGACGAAGCCTCGGATGCCATCCAGAAGATATCCAATGGCGAGAATCGCCCACAATGTTCTGCCTGCTTCATTAATTCAGTAGGCGATACGCTCGAATCGATTCTGGACCTGGCAAAGACCGAAGGCATGCTCTTCAAGTGGGGCTCGGGCACCGGCACCAATCTCTCCCCTCTTCGTGAAGAGGACGCGATTCTCTCCGGGGGCGGCCGAGCCTCCGGTCCGCTCAGCTTCATGAAGGGTTTCGATGCCTTTGCGGGTGTCATTAAGAGCGGAGGCAAGACGCGCCGCGCCGCCAAGATGGTCATTCTGAATGTCGATCACCCTGACATAGAAAAATTCGTCTGGTGCAAGGCTAAAGAGGAAAAGAAGGCCCACACCTTGATCGATGCCGGCTACGACAGTTCACTCGACGGAGAAGCCTACAGCTCCATCTTCTTCCAGAATGCCAACAATAGCGTGCGCGTCACCGATGAGTTCATGCACGCCGTCGTCGAAGACCGCGATTGGTGGACCCGTTCTCGCATCGATAACCGTCCCCTCAAGCGTTTCCGCGCTCGCGATCTCATGAAGGAGATTGCCGAAGCCACTCATCAGTGCGGCGATCCGGGCCTCCAATTCGACACCACCATTAACCGTTGGCATACCTCGAAGGCGACTGCGCGCATCAACGCCAGCAATCCTTGCTCGGAATACATGTTCCTCGACGATTCCGCCTGCAACCTCGCCTCTCTCAACCTGATGAGGTTCGTTTCCCCCGGCGGCGACTTCGACGTCGAAGCCTTCCGCCACGCCGTTGACACAATCACCCTCGCCCAGGAAATCATCGTCGACAGCGCCAGCTATCCCACCGAAAGAATCGCCAGGAACTCCCATGATTTTCGTCCTCTTGGGCTTGGGTACGCGAATCTGGGCGCGCTTCTGATGAGCTTCGGTATCCCCTACGACAGCGATCAGGGCCGCGACTATGCGGGTGCTATTACGGCCGTCATGTGCGGTCAGGCCTATCTCACAAGCGCCCGCATTGCGGAGGCCACCGGACCCTGCCCGGGATACGCAGTCAACGAGGAATCGTTCCTCGAAGTCATTCGCATGCACCGCGAATCCACTAGCCGCCTCGACAGCCGCCGCGTGCCCGCTGCGCTGCTGGACAACGCTAAGCTTGTCTGGCAGCAAGCCCACGAGAAAGGCCGCGAATCGGGCTTCCGGAACGCTCAGACCACAGTCATCGCTCCCACCGGCACCATCGGCTTCATGATGGATTGCGATACCACTGGCATCGAACCGGACCTCGCCCTCGTCAAGTACAAGAAACTCGTTGGTGGCGGCGTCATCAAGATCGTTAACAACACCGTCCCGCAGGCCCTCATCCGGCTCGGATACAAAACCGAGCAAGTCGACCGCATTGTCAGCCACATCGATTCCACCGGCACCATCGAGGGCGCTCCCGATCTCAAGCCGGAGCACCTGCCGGTTTTCGATTGTAGCTTCCGCCCTCAAAATGGTACCCGGTTCATCCATCACATGGGCCATGTCAAGATGATGGCCGCTGTTCAGCCGTTCATCTCCGGAGCCATCTCCAAGACCATCAACATGCCCGAAGAGTCCACAATCGAAGACATCATGGACGCCTACATCGAAAGCTGGCGTCTCGGGCTGAAAGCCGTTGCCATCTACCGCGATAACTCGAAGCGTGTCCAACCACTCAGTTCCAGCACAGGTAAAGGAGCTAAGACCGCCGCGGCCAAGACCGAGCCCGTCATTCAAGAGCGTATCGTTTACCGGCCCATCCGCCGCAAACTCCCCGATGAACGCCAGTCCATTACACACAAGTTCTCCATCGGCGGCCACGAAGGCTACATCACTGTTGGCCTCTTCGAAGACGGAACGCCCGGCGAAATCTTCATCACCATGGCTAAAGAAGGTTCCACAATCTCTGGCCTTATGGACAGTTTCGCCACTGCCGTCAGCTACGGGCTCCAGTATGGTGTTCCTCTGAAGTTCTTCGTCGACAAATTCAGCCACGTCCGCTTCGAGCCCAGCGGCTGGACCGGCAACCCGCAGGTGCCTTACGCCAAATCCATCATGGATTACATCTTCCGTTGGATGGCGGCGAAATATCTCGGCCCCGAGCATGTGGCCCCCGAAGCTGGCGAATCCACCAAACTTCGCCCCACCGAACCCGAGCCGCAACAATCACTCCCCTTCGGTCCGGTTGTGGAAGACGCTCCGCTCTGCTCCGAATGCGGTGGACTCATGACCCGCAACGGTTCTTGCTACAAGTGCGAGAACTGCGGTGGCACCAGCGGCTGCTCCTAAAATGCCACACCCGAACGGCGCGGACAAAACTGATGCCAACCTCCGCGCCTGTTTCCATCGCATACCCGGCGGCAAAATGCGCCAGTATGACCCGAGTTGGATCGATGACTAACTCATCAAATGGGACGGCAATTTCAAAGACGGCGGGATTCCCGCGTAGATGCTGTCATCGAGGCTGTCTCGAATATCTACGGCTTCCCGCTGGCCGGCGTCCGGCATGCCGTCGCCACTGCTCCGCCGCCATCTAACCCCCTGCCCCATCACTCCCTCCTCGACTACTACAGCCCGATAGATTGTCGACTTGCAGGTTGGCTCCCCTATAACTTTGCCATTCGCGACTCGGTACGCCAGACACTCGCCATTTCCCCCGCGGGAGCGACTGGCCTCCGCATCCCGCTTGCCCCCGGACGCGAAGTCGTTACCCAAATCGCGCCGCCCGGAAAGCAGATGCCGCCAAAGGTCCCGCTCGACCACGTGGCTCAATGTGTCGCTCTCCTTCTCGCCGCCGGTGCCCGGATCTGGGACGACGATGTCCATCGCCTGCTTTCCGTCCAGCTTACACAGAACTCACTCCACCCTACATTCACGTGGGACCGCTACTTCTCCTGCCGCCTCACGGCAGGCCTGATGCGCGAAGAGATGGCGGCAGGCCGCCTGCTCCTGCGGGATACGCTGGCGCCCACCGTGCAGTCCCTCACCGATTTCCACACCCGGCGCACCGCCGGCGGCGTTCAAATGCTGTGCGCTTTCGCCCGTGAAGATGACTTCGTTCTTCCGCTCCAGGTGCGCTCAAGTCGCGTTGGGGAAGCCGCCGGCAGCTACGGTGTCGTCCCCATGGCCTATCACCAGGGTGCAATCGAACCCTCGGCTACCGCCTTGCGCGAAGTGGTCGAGGAACTCTTCGGCGGAGAGGAAAACTCCCCTTCCTACCTCCATCACCCGGCCATCCAGTGGCTTCTGTCTCACCGATCCCGGATGCACATGGAGGCAACCGCTTTCTTCCTCAACCTGGTTCACGGCAATTATGACTTCGCCATGCTCCTCGCGGTCCTGGATCCTGGGTTCTACCGGCAATTCGGCGGCACTCTGGTGACATCCTGGGAATCCGAAGCTCACCTTATGGTCAGTTCCCGCGATCACCATCTGCTCGGTGAACTCCTCAAAGCCCCCAACTGGGAGCCCCAGACTCTCGGAACCTTCGTCGAAGGCCTCATCCGCCTCCGCGAAATCGCTCCCGGGCGCACAGCCAACCTCCACCTCAACCGTCTATCGTGACCAGTCCCGGCGCAAGCAGCACCTCTTCGTGAAAGCGGTCGCACCCGATGCACAGGTTTTGATACGTGCCCCCCGTAGCCGGCACGGCCTTCGATTTCTCGAGAAACGTCTCCACGCTCCAGCCATGCTGGATCCCCATTCGTTCCGGGTGCCCCATGGAGATTGCTTCGTAAACAGGATTCCCTTCGAGTGACCGAAGAATGTCCTCGAGCGGGCGCTCCAGCAGATTCCCAACCGGCTTCTTCGTCTTCAGGCAACACGGGTAGACATTCCCATCAGGGTCGACACTCACCTCGGAACCACTGAAGCCCTGTTGCAGGAAATTTAGGCCGCCCGACCAGCGATTGCAGAAATTCTCCGTGATGTCCGCCGTGGATAGCCCGTTCTGCCACGCGCGTCCGCGCGGCCACAACTTCCCGATCCATTGGTCGGGAGTAGCGCCGAAAAAATGATAACAACGGTCTGACTCGGATCGCGGCGGGGGCATCCAAGACTTCATTCCCAGGGAATCAAAAATGCCCGTGAGCTTTGCCCGAAGTGCATCGCGCTCCTCCTGATCCTCCAAACCCCGGTGGTACGCATCGAGACCCGCCACGGAGATCAGCGTGGTGTGATGCTCCAACAACTCGCGGACGATCGGCGCCGTAACCAGGTCACCCGTGGTCTGCACGATAATCTCCACGCCGCCCTGTCCGCGATACTTCGCCTGGATCTGTTCGAGAGCCGGATAGAGCACCTTCTCCCGGACTCCTTCCAGCAAGACCTCTCCCCCCGCCAGGATGATGCGGCCGCGTTGCTCGGGAAGATCACGCTGCTGGAGATCCCGGTACACCATCCGTGCCGGCAGGTTCTCAATGATCCTCGGAATGGTCTGCCGGAGGCCCTCCAGAATCCTCTCCCTCTCCTCTCCGTAATAAGGATGAAAGCGCTCTTCATAGCAATGTACACATGTCCGGTGACACAGCCAGCTAATCACGAAGTAGATCGATTCCATGTTCTTTCAGGCTAACCTGCCAGACAAAGAAAAAGCGGGCTGCCGGGGGTAATCCGGCAGCCCGCCTTCAATGGGTTTCCGTGTTGCTTAGAACTGGAAGCGGATCGACAGGCGCGCATAGAACGGACGCGCGTAGCTCAATGCTTTCAGAAAATCTCCGTTGGGCAAGCCGCCGCTCAACTCAAAATTCTGGTCGATGTTGGTGATGGTCTTCCGGTTGAAGAGGTTGAACGTGTCGATCGCCAACTTCAGGACGTGTGTGTCGCTCTTGATCGGCAGGCTGTACTCCGCGCGCGCATTCCAGTAATTCTGCGTCGGCGTGCGCCCAAAAGCGCCGCGGCCACCCGAAGGAATTTCGCCCGCGTTACCGTAGGCAGGGTGGGCCAACAGCTTCGAAATGGGCGCGCCGCTGAGGACGTTCCAACCGAGACCGATGTTCAGTCTCTTGCCGAACATGTAGTTTCCATAAATGTTGGCAATATGGCGGCGGTCCGTCGGCAGCACGCCAACCTTGAACTGATCGGCGAGCGCGGGGCTGTAGGCGAAGTCGAATAGCGAAGTGATGTTCGGATCCGATTGTCCATTGTCGTTCCGGAAGAGACCTTCGTAGTTTCCAAACAACTTGGCTACCCGGTAGTTACCATACAGCGACCAGTTGTTTCCAAAGCGCTTCTCCGCGGTAAACTCGAAGGCCTTGTACAGACGCCTGGCGTCGGGGAAGCCGTCCGGCTTTCCGTCGGAGCCGAGTTGGCCGCTATCCAGCGTATAGCCTGAATCGGTGTCACAGTTCGGACCGCTGGTGCAGGTTACGGCGTTGTGGAAAATGTCGAGCGCCGCGCTTGGGTTGGCGATGACGTACTGCTGGCCGGAGCCTGCCAGCGCTTGCTCGACGGTGATACCGGAAATGTCTTCCACGATGCGCTTCACATCACGATGAATGAACCGCGCGCTGATGACAACTCCGCCGGGAAGTTCATGCTCGACGCCTGCGACAATCTCTTCCTGATACATGGCCTTCGTACCGCCATAAATAATGGTCGGTTCGGTGCCGGTGGGCGAAGCGGCGCTTCCCGGAATCAGGGTAGACGCCGAGGGAGGCAGAGCCGTGAAGTACTGGTTCAGATAACCGCTCTCGGTTGACATCGCGCGCACGGCTGGGTCCTGCGGGACTTTCTCGAAGAACCGCCCCCAGTTGCCGAAAAGCTTGGTCTTGCGATGTCCGGTCGGGTCAATCACGAAGCCAAGGCGCGGCGCCCAGTTCCCGCCAAGGACATAGCGGGTAGTGTTCCCATGCATTTCCTGCTGCTCCCAACGCACTCCGGCCTTAATGGTGACATACCGGTTCAATTGCCATGCGTCCTGGAGGAACGAATCGTGGTATGTTCCCGCAGTCCCTACGCTTGGGTTGCTGAAGTTGCCACGAACCAAGCGATAAGCGACCGGGTAAACCACCCCAGCTACCGAACGATTGGGGTACTGGTAGAAAAATCCGCCATACGTGGGCTTCCCTACATCCCCGGAAGCAATCCCTCTACCGGCGACCACCCCGAAGTTCGGCCCGGAGTAGAACCGGATGGCGGCGTAGTCGATGCTGTTGTAGCTATACCCCAAATCGAAAGTGTGTCCTCCCAGAACGTTCACGTTCTTCGTGAGCATCACATTCATCTGCTTGTTGTTGCTGTCATTGTTCTCGAGGAATCCAAGCCCGCCGGCATTGGTGTAGGCTGAGTTTGGTTTCGGCTTGGAATAGTCGCGAACCGAGTACAGGCTGTTCGCGGGTGTTTCCGTGAAGTAGGAATGATTCCAGGCAAACGAACCCGCCAGAAGCGTCGTGGCGCTTAATACGCCGCTGTACTTGATGGCCCAGTTGCGAGTGCCGTACTCCGCGGAACTAGTGTTCTCGATTACATCGCGGACCAGATCGCGATGCGCGCCCGCCGGGTCGCGCGAGGGGTCGCCAAACGCCGTGCCTTCAATGCGGTGGTTCTGCGAGATATCGTAGTTCAGCTTGCCCACCCAGT
>JADLBG010000533.1 GCA_020847895.1 Bryobacterales bacterium | reverse complement strand
GGGGTTAAACGTCTCGATAAGGGCGCAGAGAGGAAAGGACCGTTGTATTGATGATGTCTCCCAGGCTTGGAGGCCTGCACGCCCTCTTCGTCTTGCAAGCGGCTTTATTTCTAGGGGTTTTCAGTTCAGTGCAGGCTCTGCTTGCGCAGCAATCACAACAACAGGCTCCTCCGCCGAAGCCTGCGCCCCAACAGAAGAAAGCCAATCCCTTCGAAGCGGTGCCGGAAGCAGCCCCACCAGAAACACCACAGGTGAAGCCCAGCCAGGCGAAGCCGGTTCTCGAAACTCCAAAGGCGGTCGAGGGCGCTCCCAAGCCCGCCGCCGTGGAAAACGTTATCGAGGCCATTGAGTTTCGCGGTTCCCGCCGGGTTCCCCAGGATACGTTGCGCGCTCTCATCTTCAGCAAGAAGGGCGACAAGGTGGATGACGATGCCCTGCATCGCGATTTCATGGCGTTGTGGAATACAGGGCGATTCGACGATATCAGTCTGCAGCGGGAGCGCGGGACCTACGGCTGGATCATCCGCTTCATGCTGACGGAACGCCGCGTGGTGCGCTCCATCAAGTACGAGGGCAATAAGTCGATTACGGTTTCCGAGATTCTGGACCGGTTCAAGGACCGCCGCGTGGGATTGTCGGTGGAGTCGCAGTATGATCCGAACAAGGTTCAGCGGGCAACCAACGTGCTCAAAGAGTACCTTGCCGAGCGTGGCCGGCAGTACGCCTCGGTGGAGCCCGAAATCCGGCAGATCCCTCCTTCCTCGCTCGAGGTCCTGTTCAAGATCAAGGAAGGTCCGAAAGTAAAGGTCGGAAACATCGACATTCAGGGCAACAAGGTGTTCAGCGATCGCGTTGTGATTCGCGCCATGAAGAACCTTCGTCCCATCGGCGTCCCCCACAGCCTCCTGTTCGAAAACCTCTTTGCCAAGAGCTTCGACTCCACCAAGCTCGAAGAAGATAAGGACCGCATCCGCAACTTCTATCAGGAAAAGGGCTACTTTACGGCCCGCGCTCTCGACCATAGCGTCAAAATGCGCGACGTCGGCGGCGGCGGCTTCCGCATTCCTCTTTTCTACCCGAACAAGCCAGGCAAGCGCGCGGACATCACCGTTCCTATTGAAGAAGGGCGCCAGTATCATTTGAACAAGATCAACTTCGTGGGAATGAAGTTGTTCCGCACGCCCGACTCGCTGATGAAACCTCTTTTCCAGATGGGCGAAGGAGACATCTTCTCCACCGCGAAACTCCGCAAGGGCCTCGAGAGCATGCGCAAGCTCTACGGCCAGTTCGGCTACATCGACTTCGTGCCGGAGCCCGGGTTTGACATCATTCCCAACAGCGACAAGCTGGATATGACGCTGACCGTGGATGAAGGCAAGCAGTTCTTCGTGCGCCGCATCGATTTCAGCGGCAACACCACCACCCGCGACAAGGTCATCCGCCGCGAACTGCTCATCGATGAAGGCGACATCTATAATACCCAGCTCTGGGATGTCAGCATTCTCCGCCTCAACCAGCTCGGCTATTTCGAGGTGCTGAAGGAAAACGAGGCCGCCACCATCACGCGCGACACGAAAAACAACACCGTGGATATCACTCTCAAAGTGAAGGAGCGCGGCAAGAATTCGGTCCAGTTGAACGGCGGCGTTTCCGGCATCGCCGGCAGCTTCGTCGGTTTCGGATACTCCACCAACAACTTCCTCGGGCTCGGTGAAACGTTGTCCATCAACTCGCAGCTTGGCGACCGCGTTCGGGACGTCACGTTCGGGTTCACCGAACCGTATCTGTTTGACCGTCCCATTCAGGCGGGCTTCACGGTCTACATGCAGCGGTTCAACTACGACCAGGCGCGCGAAGTCTCGCTGCTCTCCGGACGCAACCTGATCCCTCTCTACCAGTCGTTAGGAACGAATAACCTGCTCAACTATGTTTCCAACGGCGGCGGATTCACCGCCTATACCAGTTACCAGCTACGGCGCAGTTTCGCCCGTGTAGGATTGAGCTACGGGTATAACCGGCAGAACATCACCACCCTCACCGATGCGTCGAAGGCTTACTTCGACTACATCAACTTCCAGGGCTTGAACGGACCAAACTCGCTCAGCGGGATTCGCACCAGCCAGTTGATCCCCTCCTATAGCTACAACACGGTGGACCACCCCATCACGCCGAGCCGCGGGAAGAGCCTGTACATCACCACGTCCTTCGCCGGCAGTTTCCTGCGAGGGAACGTGAACATGATTGAACCTACGGTCGACGCCAAGTATTTCCGGCACGGCTTTTTCAAGGGGCATGTCATCGGCGCCCACGTGCTGGGGCGCTTTGTGTCCGGATATGGCGGGAGGACCGCGCCGCCGTTCAACCGCTTCTACATGGGTGGAGAAAACGACATTCGCGGATTTGAAATCTGGGGCATCAGCCCGATTGCTTACATCCCCAGCAGCGGGCAGGTGCCGCTATTGAACTCGGACGGTTCGGCGCGCCAGCAGAAGCAGATCGTCGACGGAGTGGAGCAATGGGTGACCGTCACCAAGACCATTCCCACCTACCAGTTGATCTTCCCCGGCGGTGACACGCAGGGAGTGGGGAACTTCGAATACCGCATCCCGATTGTCGGCCCCGTTGTGCTGGCCGCGTTCTTCGATATCGGGATCAACAAGATCAGCTTACAGCGGGATCTCTCCCTGAACGCCGGGCGCCTGGCGGAGTTGAATTCCACCTTCCCCCAGGCGAACTTCAGTCCACAGGCTGTCATTGTGAAAGGGACGGAGAAGATGCGCAGTTCCACGGGTCTGGAACTTCAAATCATGATGCCCGTGGTGAATGCGCCGTTCCGGCTGTATTGGGCTTACAACCCCAACATCTACCGCGACATGCTGATTCCACCCATTGTCGCGGACCGTTCGCTGTTCCCCAACAATGCGTCGTTCATCAACGCCGTGCAGACCATCGGACAGCCTATGCCGTTCTGGGAAAAGAGAAGTACGTTCCGGTTCACGATCAGCCGCACATTCTAAGCCGGCGAGAAGAGAATCGTCAAAAAAGTTGCTAGAGTGAGAAGATTCGAAGGAGTTTCGCAATGCAAATGAGACAGCAATTGTTGCTGCCCCTGCTGGCGGCCCAGATTGTGGGTATCGCGGCGGCACAGGCGCCGAACAAAGTCGGC
>JADLBG010000532.1 GCA_020847895.1 Bryobacterales bacterium | reverse complement strand
TGGCTTCGGAGTGGAGATTCTCCCCACCGTCGATCGAGGATTGATAGCGGATGGTTCCTTTGCGGTCGATGAAGACCACCTGAGGCACCATCAGCCGCGCCATCATGCTGTAACCCAGATAATCGAGCACCTTTTCCCGCTGCAGAACACCCACCGGGTAGTTGACATTGTTGTTGCGAACGAATTCCGGAACCAGCAGCATTGCGTTCTCGTTGAAGGCGGCGCCCAAGGGCTGAAATCCGCGCGCGCCGTATTCGGAATACAGCCTGGACATCACCTGCGAGGTCTCCTGGCAATGCGGACAGGTGGTGAACAGGAATTCGACCACGCAGACCTTGCCCGCGCACCGGGAGAGATTCACCTTCGTCCCATCGGGCATCGCAATCTCGAGAGGCGGGGCATGACGCGGAGTGTTGCCGGATTGCGCGGCCAGTGGCAGACAAACCAAAAGGGCGCAAATGGAAAGGAAGACGCGTCGCATGGGGTTCTCCTAGGGTTTCATTCTACCATCGGGGCCGCGAGTGTCACTGTAATCCTTGACGCGCCAGCAGCGCGCTCAGTTCCGGGTCACGGCCGCGGAAGGCGCGGTAAAGATCGGCAGGTTCCTCGCTGTTGCCTTTCTCGAGGATCTGCCGGCGGAACCGCAGTCCGGTTTCTCTATCAAAGACGCCTCTCTCGAGGAAAAGTGAGAACGCGTCGGCATCCAGCACTTCCGCCCACTTGTAGGAGTAGTAGCCGGCTCCATAGCCGACGGGACTTCCGAAGAGGTGGGTGAAGGCGAGGATCATGGCGTGTTCGGGCGGCAGCGGGGCAGGGGAGAATTGCTCGAGGATGCGGCGGGAATACTCGACCACGCTTCCATCCTGATTCGCATCGTATTCCCGGTGGAGTTTGAGGTCGACGAAGCCGAAACTCAACTGGCGCATCTGCGCGTTGGCGGCGCGGTAGTTGCGCGCCTGGCGCATCTTGAGATAGAGGTCTTCGGGAATCGGCTCTCCCGTCTTCCAATGGCGCGCAAAAAGATCGAGAGACTGCCGCTCCCAGCACCAGTTCTCCATGATCTGCTAGGGCAGTTCGACAAAATCCCAGGCGACGTTGGTGCCGGAAAGACCGCGGGCTTCGACGCGGCTGAGGCAGTGATGCAGGAGGTGGCCGAATTCATGGAAGATGGTTTCCACTTCCCGGTGCGTCAGCAAAGCCGGCTTACCCTCCACCGGAGGGGTGAGGTTGCCGTTGATGGCTCCGATGTGGACGCGGTCCGGGACGGCGGGGGAACCGGTCAAGAATGCGTCCATCCAGGCGCCGCCGCGCTTGTTTTCCCGGGGGAACCAATCGGCGTAGAACCCGCCGAGGACTTGCGAACCCTCGAGGATTTCGTAGTATTTGACGTCCTTGTCCCAGACGGGAACTCCAGGCGCTTCGCGCATGACGACGCCATAGAGGCGCGTCACCGTTTCAAACATTCCAGCGACAACCTGTTCCACCGGGAAGTAGGGGCGGAGTTCCTCTTCGTCGAAATCGTACTTGGCCTTGCGTTCCTTTTCGGCGTAGTAGCCGATGTCCCAGGCCTGCAGGCCGGGAGCGCCGCCTCCTTCCAAATCCCCGCGGAAGGCGTGCAATTGCGTGTTCTCCCGTTCGAAGAAGGGAATGCTCCTGCCGCGTAAATCCTCGAGGAACTCCATGGCGCGGGCGCCGGTCTTGGCCATGCGGTCGACTAGAACCAGGTCGGCGAAATCGGCGAAGCCGAGCAGACGCGCTTTCTCTTTGCGCAGTTCGAGGACGCGCGGGACGATGGAAGAGTTGTCGAGTTCACCACTCGAGGCGCGGGTCATGTAGGCGCGGTAGAAGCGCTCGCGCGCGGCCGGATTGTCGAGGTAGGTCATGAGCGCGATGTAGCTCGGCGCCTGGAGGGTGAACCGCCAGCCTTCCTTGCCCTTGGCCTTGGCGGATGCCGCCGCTGCCTCCACGGCGCTTTCCGGCAAGCCCGACAGTTGCTCTTTGCCGGCCCACACCTCGTCGTAGGCGTTGGTGGCGTCGAGCACGTGCTGGGAGAACTTCGTGGTGAGTTCGGCGAGTTCGACATCGATGGCGGCAAGGCGGGCTTTGCCGGCGGCATCGAGATCCGCGCCATGGCGGCGGAAGTAATCGAGAGTCTTTTCGAGGTTTCGTTTGCGGACGCCGGCGAGGCTTGTCCCGGAGGTCTGCGCATAGGACTTCAGGCACTGCCAGAGTCCCTCATGCAGCGGGATGCGGGAATAGAACTCGCTGACCTTTGGCTCGACGGCGTTATGGGCGGCGCGCAGTTCCGGATAGGTGGTGACGCCCTCGAGGTGCCGTACCAAGCCCATGGCATATTCCACCTTTTCCGTGGCGGCATCGAGCGCGGCGAGGGTGCTCTCGTATGTTCGAGGGCCGGTTTGCGCCGCAATGGCGTCGATGGCGCCGCGCGCCTCGCGCAGCAGTTCGTCCAAAGCCGGTTCGACTTGTTCCGCCCGGATCTGATCGAACGGAATAGGAGTCTGTATGGATAAGAGAGGATTCATTTCAGAGGAGAGGATTCACTCCATCACCTGGTCCAGCAGGCCCTGGAAATGTTTGGCCCGCTGTTCCACGCGGTCGCGAATGGCCTTCAGTTCCTGCTCGGTGGTGCGCAGGCGGTCGGCGAGATGCAAACAGGCCAGAATCGCCAGCCGCGCTGTGTCCGCATTCGAGGAGCGGGCGGCAATCCCGGCAATGAGTTCATCAATTTGATTCGCCAGTTCGAGCACTTCGCGGTCGTCAGACGAGGGGACCAGCGTGTAGGACTGGTTGGCGATGGTGACCCGGATTGGACGTTTTTCCCTGTTTCCGGTCTCCATACGGCGTGTCAGCCGGCGCTCAGGAGATCCATCTGCCCGAGCAGTTTTTCAAGGCGCGTGCGACCCTGTTGGCGCTCGGCTTTGAGCGAGTCTATCTCCGTGCGGAGCGCGGCCGCCTCTTCGCGGGAAT
>JADLBG010000531.1 GCA_020847895.1 Bryobacterales bacterium | reverse complement strand
CGTTCGCTTCCAAATCCGGGGCCCTCGATGCGCTGCGAAGCGACGTGGGCATTGTCTACTCGAAGCGCGGCCGCATCGCGATGGCCATCACTGTCGATGGCATGAAGAAGGTGGATTGGTCCCCTGATAATCCGGGGCATCTCACCATATCCGGGATTGCCGGCATCCTGCTCGAAGGGCTCGCCAGTCCGTAGAAATTCACAATTTCAGCGGAACCATTCGGTTAACGTCTCGTATATACGGCTATGCGCGACCTCCAGTACGCCTTGCGGATGCTTCTGCGCAGCCCGGGATTCACCGCCGCCGCCGTTCTCTGCCTCGCTCTCGGCATCGGCGCCACCACCGCCATCTTCAGCATCGTCAACACTGTGGTTCTGCGCCCCCTTCCCTATCGCGACCCGCGGCGCCTGGTCCGCCTGTATACGGAATTCCCCACATTCCCCAACGGCGGGTTGAGGCGATTCTGGACGTCGCCTCCGGAATTTCTGGAACTGCGGCGCGACCTGAAATCGTGGTCCTCTTTGGATGCCTGGACCACCAGCGGAATCAATCTTGGCGGAGGCCGGGAACCAGTGCGTCTCCAGGGGGCGTACGTTTCCGGCGGCCTGCTTGAGGAACTCGGCGTGCCGCCCATGATGGGCCGGTTGCTGACGCCGCGGGACGACACGCCGCAAGCCCCGCTCACCGCAGTCATCTCCTTCGGTGTCTGGCAGCGCGTCTTCGGAGGCGATCCCGGCATCACTCATCGGGAGGTGAAACTGAACGGAACACCCTGCAATATCGTGGGCGTCATGCCGGAAGGCTTCCAGTTTCCGCCCGGCGAGGTGGATGCCGCGGAAGTCTGGTCGCCTCTTCAGATCAACCCTGCGAGTCCGGGCGGGCGAGGCTCCCATTTTCTCTACCTGCTGGGACGGATCCGCGATGGAGTCAGTATCGAACGCGCGCGGCAGGAACTCGCACAGTACGTGAACGCGGAAGGCGCCAAGGCTTCGCCCAACACGCACACGTTCCATCCGAAGTTCCACCCGCTTGTCAGCTACCCGCTCCACGATGAAGTAGTGGGAAGCGTACGGCCGGCCATGCTGACGATGCTCGCCGCGGTAGTGTTTGTGCTGCTCATCTCCTGCGGCAACGTCGCCAATCTGCTGCTGGCGCGGGCAGAAGGGCGCCAGCGGGAGATCAGCATCCGCACCGCGATGGGCGCGGACTCCGGCATGCTGTTGCGGCAGTTCCTTACGGAGGGTGTGCTGCTGTCGCTGTTCGGGGCGGCGCTTGGTCTGCTTCTGGCAATCGGCGGACTGCGGCTGATCGTGCGCCTGAATGCAGGCAGCATTCCGCGGGCGGCGGAAATCGGCGTAGACTGGCGCGTGCTGTTGTTCACGCTGGGCGTGTCCGCGGCAACCGGAGTATTTTTCGGCCTGGCACCGCTGCTGCATCGCTTTGGGAAGACCGTCGCCGAATCTCTGAAAGCCGCCGGCGGCCGCACCACCGCTTCCGTCGAGGCCAACCGGTTCCGCCATGCGATGGCCGCCGGAGAGCTTGCGCTGGCCCTGGTATTGTTGATCGGAGCCGGGCTCATGATGCGGGCATTCTGGAAATTGCAGGCAGTCGACATCGGGATGCGGCCGGATCATGTGCTCACCATGGCCATCGCCCTGCCGCAGACCGTGTACAAAGAGAACGAACGCGTGGTACAGTTCTGGGACCAGGTGCTGCAACGGGTGAACGCTCTCCCGGGTGTCACCGCTGCCACCATGCTGAGCGGCACACCGCCCATCCGGCCGCTGAACGCCAACGACACGCAGATCGAGGGCTTCGTCCAACAGGAGGGCGGCCCGCGCCAGAACATTGATTTCTACCAGGTCACCGGCGGCCGGTTTCTCGAAGCCACCGGAGCGCGGCTTATCGAGGGCCGCGTCTTTGATCAGAGGGACGGCGCCGCCGCCCCGCCCGTGGTTGTGGTGAACCAGACCATGGCCCGCACCTACTGGCCGGGGCAGAGCCCGATCGGGAAGCGCGTGCGGCCGGGTTTTCGCGGTCCCTGGCTGACGGTCATCGGCGTCGTAGGGGATGTGAAAAACGCAGGAATCGATAAGCCCACCGGCAGCGAACTTTTCTTTGACTACCGCCAGACGCAGGGGTTCGGGATTCGCAGCGCACTGCTGTGCGTCCGCACGCGGGGGGAGCCGCTGGGACTTTACCGCCTCGTTCGGGATGAAGCCGCCGCCGTTGACCCGAACCTGCCGGTTGCGAAAGTACGCACGTTCGACGACATCGTGGAGGCGGCCAACGCGCGGCCGCGCTTCCTCACGTTTCTGCTGTCGCTATTTTCGGGAGTAGCGCTGCTGCTCGCCGCACTCGGCATCTATGGCGTCATGTCGTACCTGGTGGCGCTTCGCACCAACGAATTCGGAATCCGCATGGCCATCGGCGCCCAACGGACAGATGTGCTGAAGCTGGTACTCCGGCAGGGGATCGTTCTCGGGAGCATTGGCATTGCCGCCGGCGCCGTGGGCGCACTCGGCCTGACACGCTTTCTGCGCGGGCTTCTGTATGGCGTGGACACCTTTGATCCGTTCACCTTTGCGGCGATGGCCGGAGCACTGGCCGGTACGGTGCTGCTGGCCTGCTTCCTGCCGGCGCGCCGCGCCACGAAAGTGGACCCGATGACGGCGCTGCGGTACGAATAAGGCCGGATCGCCACCGCGTAGAACGGCCTAAGACAAACCTGCCCGCCGGATTAGGAATTACTCGTCTGGAAGCTTTCGCGCCTCTCCCCCATACTGACTCCACAAGGGTCATGAATGCTCCCGCTTATGTGGACGCGCTGTTCCCGGCAGCCGAACTGTCGGAGGAGCGCATACCTGGCGCGTTGCTGATGAACCTGGTGTTCGGCTTCGGTTGGGTCGCCTTCGCCGTGGCGCTGCTCACAGGGACACTTGGAGTGGTCCTGCTGGTCACCGCGACTTCGGATCTGCCGCGCGATCCGCGAATCGACAATCCGATCCACGCGGGTCTGGCGCTGTTCGCGGCCACGTTCAATATTGCCGTGTCGATCGTGCAACTGGCGCTCCGCGTTTCAAGCCGCGCACGCGTGGCCGCCTAGCCGAGCCCCTTCCGAAACCGCGCGGTGATTTCCCCGGCGCCGGCGCGGTTCCAGGTTTCGTTCACCTGGAGCGAGAACCACTCGTTTGCGGGATCGCGCACGGTGATGCCGGCCAGCAGGAGGCGCTGCTGGTAGACGAGCGCGTTGACTCCACGCACCCGCATCCGGAAAATGTTGGTGCCATTCGCGATGCGCTCGACTTCGAAGTTCTGGTCTTTGACGAGGGAGGCGATGACTGCTTCCGAGGTTTCGACGGCTTTCCGGTAACGGGCAGAGAAGCCGTCGAAGTGATGCAGGGCTACGGCGGCGAAGGGCCACACTTCATTCAAACCGCCTCCGAACATACGGCGAATATGATACGTGTTCTCGAGAAGGGCTTTCGGCCCGGCAAGCACGGCGCCGCTGGCGGCATTGAAATACTTGTACGTGGAAACGTACACCGTATCGAACAGAGCCGCATATTGCTTCACCGGGATTCCCGAGTAGGCGGATTCGAGAAAGATGCGCGCCCCGTCCAGATGCGTTCCCACATGGTGCTCCCGCGCCCAGGCGGTAATCTTCTTCATCTCGGAAAGATCGAAATGCTCCCCCTGGCGGCGGCGCACGGGCGATTCGATCTGCAAAGCTCCGATGGGCACGGCGACACGGCTTCCGGCGGCGCGTGACGCGGCCTGTTCGACTTCCTCGAGGGTATACGTAGCCCTGCCGGGCGCGAGCGGAATCATGGCGAGTCCGCTCAGCGACTGGGCGCAATCGCCGCAATCGTTGTAGAGGTGCGACTCGGCCTGCATCAATACGCGGCGGTTTTCCCCCGCGAGCAGGCGTACCGCCAAATGGTTCGCAAGTGTACCCGTAGGCATCCAGACGGCGT
>JADLBG010000530.1 GCA_020847895.1 Bryobacterales bacterium | reverse complement strand
CGGCCTGCTTTTGGATGAGGTCCAATTCCTTTGCAGGGTCCTTGCTGGTGCGGGCCAGTTCCACCGCCACGCCGAGGCGCGTCAGGGGAGAGCGAAGCTCGTGCGAGACATCGAGCAGAAGCCGCTGCCGCGCTTCCACGAGTTGCTGCAACCGCTCCGCCATCTGGTTGAACGTTACGGCCAGATGGCCCACTTCATCGCTTCTACCCACAGGCGCGCGCGCGGTCAGATCGCCTTTGCCAAGCCGCACGGCGGCCGCCTCGACGCGGCGCAGCGGGTTCGTCAAATGGCGCGCCAGCCAGTAGCTGAGCAAGAGGACCGAGCCGATGACCCAGATATGTTCGGGGATGAAGAGAGGAAAGGCACGGAATCGCGGCGGCGGATAGAGCAGCAGGAAGGCCTGGCCGTCGGATGTAGGGCGTCCCAACAGCAGCCTTCCGCGCTCGCGCATCAGAAGGAAGCGGCTGTGCCGGAGGCGGCTCACCAGGCGCGAGCGATCCTCGCCATCGGCCAGGTCGCGGCCTTGCCGGTTCACGAGATGAGCCTCCATGAGCGTGGTTGCTTCCAGCCGGTTCATCCAGGATGCGAATTGCGAGGGACCCTCGACGCGATAGATACGCCACGCCTCATCGGCCGTGAACTGCATCACGCGGCCGGGCCACGGGCCGGCATGGGCCGGGTCCGGCAGGGCAAGATTTATCAGGACGACGGAGCCCAGGCTGGTGATGAGCGCCGTTACCACCAGCCAGAGCAGGATCTTGGCAAACAGCGAGTTCATTCGCCTGCTTCCTGCGCGTTGCGGCAGAACTGGTAGCCCACGCCGCGCACCGTGCGGATCAGCACGCGTCCGGTTTCGAGCTTTTTCCGCAGATGGCTGATGTGGACATCGATGGCGCGGTCAAATGGCGACGCCTTGCGCTGGTAGAGGGCCTCCATGATCACATCCCGCGAGAGAACGCGTCCGGCAGCCTGCATCATTGTCTGGAGAATGTCGAATTCGACGGTGGTCAGTTCCACCTTCTGCCCGTCGAGAGTCACTTCCCGCGAGGATGGATCGAGCCGCACGCCGTTTACCTCGAGCCGCTCCGAGCGGGTCTCCTCGCGCGGCTCCATTCTCCGCAGAATGGCGCGCAGCCGGGCGCTCAGTTCCCGGGGATTGAAAGGCTTCGGCAGGTAGTCGTCGGCGCCGAGTTCCAGGCCGACGATGCGGTCGATATCCTCGCCCCTGGCGGTGAGCATCAAGACGGGAATGCGGCTGGTCTCGCGCAGCTTTCGCAACACTCCGAAGCCGTCCAGTTTGGGCAGCCCGATATCGAGCACCACGATGTCCGCGGTTCCGGCGCGCGCCGCGTCGAGACCGCTCGGGCCGTCGTGCGCGGCAGTGACTTCGAAGCCCTCGCGGCGCAGGAACTGGTCGAGCAGGCCGCATAACTCGGTGTCGTCATCAATGAGGAGCACGCGCACGGCCATACTGTAACATGCCCTGCCCGGCCGGGCCGCAAAGATTTGTAAAAGCGAATTTACAAACCCTTACGTCCATCACACTAGCCGTTAAGAGTGCGCCGTTAGCCTCGTAATCAGGAGGTTATCCAAACACCATGTCCAACCGGAAAAAAGTATTGACCGCGGCGATAGCCGTGCTTGCATTGACTGTCGCCTCGGGTGCGATCTGGGCCCAGATGGGTCCGAGATTCGGCCCCTTCGGGATGCACCGCGGGCAGCGGATGCTTCAATTCGTTACCGACTATCTCGATCTGACCGCGGCGCAGCAGGCGGAGGCGAAAGCGCTGTGGCAAACCACGCATCAATCAAACCAGAACGCCATCACACAGCTCAAGCAGACGGCCGAGCAGGCGCGCGAGGCGGTGAAGGCCGGCAAGTCCGACGCTGAGTTGCAGCAGATTGCCAACAGCATTGGCCCGCTGGTCTCTCAGATTGCCGCCAATGATCTGAAGTCGATGTCGAAGTTCTATTCCACGCTGACGCCGGACCAGAAGGCAAAGCTCGACCGGCTGCATGAAAACATGAGGGCGCGGTTCATGGAGCGCCACCACCCTCAGGAGAACGCCAGGTGATGCCGGCATAAGCCGCGCCATGAGCGTGGCTCCGGATGACATCGTCGCCGCACGCGGGCGGATAGCCGGGACGGATTCCCTGATTCCATGCTCCCGCGCCATCCCGCTATCCGAAGCGTGCGGCTTCGATGTCTATTGCAGGCATCTTCACAGACAGACCGAAACATCTCGCCGGCGCGCGTGTTCGAATGATTGTGCAACGGAGGAGGCATGAAAACAATCTTCGCTGTGATGATGTTCTCGGTTGTGGGTTTCGGTCAGACAGCCGCGCGGGTGATGACGGACCGGGCCGCGGCGCGCTTTCTGGATCAGGCAACGTGGGGGCCGACGCCGGAATCGATATCGGAACTGGCGCGGCTGGGAATCCCGGACTGGCTGGGGGCGCAGTTCGCGGCCGAACCGTCGGATTTACCCGATCAGCCCATGCTCGACTCGGCCGGCAAGCAGAACAACAACCTTGGCCCGGTGCAGGCGGCGTTTTTCGCGAATACCGTGAACGGGCGGGATCAGTTACGCCAGCGCGTGGCGTTCATTCTGTCTCAGATATGGGTGGTGTCGCAGGTGTCGGTCCGTCCCGCATACGCATTTCCGCCATACTGGCGAATCTTCCGGGACAACGCTTTCGGCAATTACCGCGACATTATCAAAGCCGTGACACTCAGCCCCGCCATGGGGACTTATTTGAACGTGGCAAACAACCGCAAAGCGAATGCCGCGAAAGGCACTGCCGCCAATGAAAATTACGCGCGCGAACTGATGCAGCTTTTTACCTTGGGGCTGATCGAACTGAACTCCGACGGCAGCCCCCGCATGGACGCCGGTCATATACCTATCCCCACTTACAATCAGGCCGTGGTGACGAATCTGGCGAAGGCCTTCACCGGGTGGACCTATCCCGTTGCGCCGGGCGCCGTCCCCAGAATCAACAATCCACCGTATTACCTCGGCCAGATGATGGCAGTTGAGGCCCAGCACGATGTCACGTCAAAGGCGATCTTTCACAACATCACCATTCCCGCCGGGCAAGCCGCGGAGCAGGATCTGGAAAGCGTGCTCGATGCCTTGATGGCGCAGCCAACGATGGCGCCATTCGTCTCCAGGCAACTGATCCAACACATGGTCACCAGCAATCCGAGCCCGGCGTACATCGAGCGCGTGTCTCAAGTGTTTACGAGCACCCGGGGCGACATGAAATCGGTGATTATCGCAATTTTCACGGACAGGGAAGCCCGCTCCGGCGACAATCCCGCCACCCCCGGGAGCGCAACATACGGCCATCTTCGCGAGCCGGTTGTCTTTCTGTCGAACCTGGCGCGCGGGCTGAACGCGACCATCGGCCCGGCAAACGGCCTCAATCGCTACGCCGCCGCATTGGGCGAAAATCTGTTCAATGCGCCCAGCGTATTCAGCTATTTCTCGCCAATGAGCCGCATATCCGGCGGGCTGTTTGGTCCGGAATTCCAGATCTATTCGACGCAGACCGCCGCCGATCGCGCCGATGCCGTCAATACGGCGATCTATGGGAAACTCGACGGATCCACCACGCTCGACCTGTCGCCGTTTGTCGCCAGAGCCGCGAATGTTGACGGCCTGCTCGATTACATCAGCTACGTCTTCATGCATAGCGGGATGTCGCGGGCCCTCGCGCAGGCGGCAAAGGATGCGGCTGACGCAGCGGCCACGCCCAGGGCCAAGGCGCAGGCCGCGCTGTACATCGTCTTGACATCAAGTGAATACCAGGTGATTCAGTAGGAGGAGGACAGCAATGACGACACGTCGAGGATTTGTGCGGGTTGCGGCGGCTTCCGTGGGAACGTTAGCGCTGCGGCCGTTCGGGCCGCTGCCCGCCATGGCGCAGAGCGGATCCGGCTATCGCGCGCTGGTCTGTGTCTTTCTGTTTGGCGGCAACGATTCGAACAACACCATCGTGCCCATGGATGACACAAATTTCAAGGCTTACACATCCATTCGAGGCGGTCTGGCTCTCACGGCGTCGCAGTTGGCCCCCACGGTGTACAGCGCGGCGAACGCGCCGTACGCTTTCCACGGAAAGCTGGCGGAGCTCTCGGATCTGTTTTCGTCGAAAGAACTGGCGGTGGTGGCGAACGTGGGACCGCTGGTGCAGCCGGTGACGCGCGCCCAGTATCAGGCGCAGCAGACGCCGCTTCCGATGAACCTGTTTTCGCACTCCGACCAGCAGTTGCAGTGGCAGACTTCGGTGGCGCAAGGCAACAGCCCGACGGGATGGGCGGGACGCGTGGCCGATTATATCGAGTCGCGGAAGAT
>JADLBG010000529.1 GCA_020847895.1 Bryobacterales bacterium | reverse complement strand
TGGAGCGCTGGAAGTGGATACTGAGTGCTGCGTTCCGAAATTTCTTGGGCGGCAGGCTCCTTGGACGCGAGGCCCGGCTCGCCGATGCTCCAAGCTAACTCAGGTTAACTGCTCTTTTTAGGTTCAAAGACACCGTCGCCGTCTTCGTTGCATTTGTGGTCATCTTCACACTCGCCGCCGCCGCCCGCGTCCCCCTCGAACGCCTCGCCGACCCCACCGATACCACCTACATCCCGCGTCCTGACTGGTATTTTCTCTTCCTCTTCCAGACCCTCAAATTCTTCGAAGGCCCGCTCGAAGTCGTGGGCGCCGTCATCCTCCCCAACCTCGCCATTGCCTGCCTGTTCCTCGTCCCCTTCCTCGACCGCGGCCGCGTCAAACGCATCACCCAGCGCGGCTTCGCCATGGGGATCGTCGGGATTGCCGCCATGGGATGGTCCGGGCTCACCGCGGCAGCCGTCTCCTCCACTCCCAGGAAAGTCGAAACATCCGCGAACGGCGAACCCGCCGTCTGGGCCCATCTCTCCCCCGTCGAGCTCGCCGGCCTCGGCTATTTCCGCAAGGAGAACTGCTCCGCCTGCCACTCACTAGGCGAAGGCGGAAGCAAGATTGGCCCCGACCTCGGCAGCCCCGCCATCCGCCGCGACGCCAAGTGGATGATCGCCCACTTCAAGAATCCGCAGCAACTGGTCCCGGGATCCTCCATGCCGCCAGTCCGCCTACTCGACGACCAGCTCAACGCGCTCGCCGCCTTTGCCCTTAAACTTACTCCCAAAAACGCCTCGGACCTCCGCGCCGCCCCGCAAGCTGCCGTCGAAGGAGCCATGCTCTACCAGCAGAACCGCTGCGGCGCCTGTCATCAGATCAATGGTTCCGGCGTCAAACTCGGCCCTTCCCTCAACGGCCTCGCCCAGCGCCGCGACAAAGCCTGGATCGAAGGCCACTTCGCCGATCCGCAAAAATTCTCACCCGGCAGCGTGATGCCGCCCTATAAGTTCTCTCCCCGGGACTTGGGCCGCATTACCAGCTACCTCCTCCAAATGTGAGGAACGTACGCCGCGAACTGACACTGGCTCTCTCCCGCGAGAGCGCTGCCTGGCCTGACGCCGGCGAGTGTGACTTGGAACAAGCTCCAAACGTGACAAATCCAAATCCGTTCTTCTTCCCCCGCGCTCTCCGCGCCTCCGCGCGACATACATCTCCCATCACTAGCACTGCTCCGCGGAGGCCCACCACGCGCCTGCCTCACCGCACCCACCCCGGCGCCACGAACGCCTTTCGGCCGCAATACTCGCTGCAATTTCCTTCTGAAACTCTGTGCACTCAGCGCCAAAGCTCTGCGAGCACCCTCCCCTCGCTACAATAAAAGCAGTGCTCGTCCACATTGACTCCCCTCTCAAGCGCCCTAACTGGCTCCGCGCCCCCGCGCCTGCCGGTGAAAACTACCGCGAGTTGAAATCCCTCGTCGAGCACCTCCAACTCCACACCGTCTGCGAGAGCGCCGCCTGCCCGAACGTCGGCGAATGCTGGAACCACCGCACCGCTACCTTCATGATCCTCGGCAACGTCTGCACCCGCCGCTGCGGCTTCTGCGCGGTCAGGAAAGGAGCCCCGCTCGAGGTCGATTTCGACGAACCCCGCCGCGTCGCCGAAGCAGTCTCCCTCCTCGGCCTCCGCTACGCCGTCGTCACCAGCGTCAATCGCGACGATCGCAAAGACGGCGGCGCGCTCCTCTTCGCCATGACCATCCGCGCCATTCGCGAGCGCGTCCCTGGCTGCAAAGTCGAAGTTCTCGTCCCCGATTTTCAGGGTTCCCACGCCGCCATGGATCTGGTGATGGACGCCGCGCCTGACGTTCTCAACCACAATACGGAAACCGTACCCCGTCTCTACCGCCAGGTCCGCCTCGGCGCGCGCTACGAACGCTCGCTCGACATGCTCGCCTACGCCAAGGCATCCCGCCCGGAAATCCCCGCCAAGTCCGGCCTCATGCTCGGCCTCGGCGAGACCATGGCAGAAGTGGTCCAGGTCCTTCGCGACCTCAAAGCCCACAACGTGGACATCCTCACGCTCGGCCAGTATCTTCGCCCCTCGCCCAAACACCTCCCCATCCTCCGCTACATCCCTCCCCAGGAGTTCGCCGAATACCGCCGCATTGGAGCCGAACTCGGTTTCGCGCACGTGGAAGCCGGCCCGCTCGTGCGCAGTTCCTACCACGCCGATTACAGCCACGAAGCCGCCGCCGCTACCCCTTCGGCATGCTGAAGATGCCGCTCGAGGTGCTCGCCGGCGTCTGGCGAATCACTCTTCCCCTGCCCTTCGAGCTCAGTTCCGTCAACGTCTACCTCGTCCGGCTTCGGGACGGCTTCCTGTTGGTCGATTGCGGCCTGGGCTCCGGGGAATCACTTGCCGAACTACGAGCGCAGCTCGATTCCCTCAACGTCCCCTGGCACGCCATCAGGGAAATCTTCCTCACCCACACTCATCCCGACCACGTCGGCCAAGCCAGGCGCCTACTCGCCCTCACCGGCGCGAAACTCTCCCTCCACCGCGACGAACTCGACCAACTCCTGCGCATCGCCCGCGGCGGCGAAAAGCCCCTTTGGCTCGATCATATTCTCCATACCGCAGGCGTTCCTCCAACCCTCGTCACCCGCATCGAGGCTTCCTTTGACCGCATCCGCCCGAATTTTCAGGAACTCGTCCCCGATCGCGTCTACGAAGGCGGCGAGAGTCTCGACACTGCCGCCGGACCCCTCGAACTCATCCTCACTCCGGGCCACTCTCCGGGCCACCTCTGCCTTTATAGCCGCGATCACCGGACGCTGTTCGCCGGCGATCACATCCTTGAAACCATCACTCCCAACATCGGCTGGCTTCCGGGGCGCGATGCCCTCGGCGAATTCTTCACCTCCCTCGAACGGGTCCGGCCGCTCGAAATCGATCGCCTCCTCCCCGGCCACGGCGAACCCTTCC
>JADLBG010000528.1 GCA_020847895.1 Bryobacterales bacterium | reverse complement strand
TGGAGCGCTGGAAGTGGATACTGAGTGCTGCGTTCCGAAATTTCTTGGGCGGCAGGCTCCTTGGACGCGAGGCCCGGCTCGCCGATGCTCCAAGCTAACTCAGGTTAACTGCTCTTTTTAGGTTCATAGGACTGGGTGAGCCAGTTGAACTGGGCGGGCGGTTTTCTCGGGGGGACGGAAAGCGGTTGGGGCAGAGCGGACATAAAGTCTCCTTTCAGAGATGGTGCGTTTGGGAGGACGAGTGTATCACCAACAAGCCGAAACGCTCAATCCCGATCCGCCTGGTAATGAGCGAATCCCGGTCCCGTGTTGACGAGCCCCAGGGGGATAACGGTTTCGACAAACTTGCGGTGCTTCTCCCGCTTGATTTTGGCGGCGCTGTATGAGTTGAGCGACTCAAAGTCGGCTTCAGGGCCAAAGTCATCGAGCCAAGCAAGGTGAATCCGGCGAGGAAGTTCGCCGGTCAGCGAGACAAGAGATGCGGTGAACCGTTTCGAGAGTTGTTCGAGACGCTGGGAATGCGAATACTGAAGAAAGCCACCACGCTTACCGATGTATTGGACGGCCGGTGCGACGGACGCAATCCAAGAGGCAGCGGAGGCGTCCAGCGTCGAGAGATCGAAGGCGAAAGACAGGTCTCCGGAGTAGTGTACAAACTCGCGGTAGGCAACGGCGGGAATGTAGGGTGCGCCGGACTTGGGATCTTTGGGTTCCTGGCGCACTTTGACGATGGTATGGGTGACAACGGCGGCGGAGGGGACGCCGATGCGAAGATCGGCGCCCGCAAGTACGGGCACGAGATCCGCTGGATGCTGAGGCAACCCATGACGCAAGGAGGCATCGAGCAACGCCATTTTGAAGGCATAGGGTGTCGGGACGAGAAGCGTTTTTCCGACCGTGCTGGTGGCCGCACTCATCTTGAGGGAGAACAGGGAGGTGGGGATATAGGAGAGCACAAGCCATTTGCCCGGACCGGGGAGACCGGCCACTTCTTTTCCTGAACCGAGGTAATCGAGAGAGAGCAGGTCCAGAGGCGCGGAAGATTTCGTCTGTTTGCGGGTGGCCACCGGTTATACCTGCCGAGAGATGGTTTGGAGATGGGAAATACCCGAGGCAAGGTCCGCGAAGGCATGCGTAGAGACGGAGTTCTGCTGGATGAGATTGAGCACTTTCTCAATTTCTGAGACCTGAGTCTGGTAGTCGTCACCAAGCGGGCTGACGGTGGGGGCGGGAAGATACGACGTGGAGGCAGCAACAATCCCTTCGCAGGCCACGATGTGTGGGTTCTGGGTGTTACGTTGAGCGCCGGAAGGTTTGACAAGCGTGGCGATGAGCGCTTCGATGGCCGCACGAGCACGAATCTTACGATCATCTTGATCGATAACCAGCTTGCGAGTAATATCATTCACGCCGATGCGGGAGAGTTCGAGGTGGCAGATGAGGGCGTAGACGCCGGAATTGGCGGGGCGGTGAAAGATGGCCTGGCGGCCGGCAATCGTGCCTTCGCCGCGTTCATCCTGTCCAGCGGACTTGGCCCGGGTATCGGGAGCGTACTTAACGTGGAAGTACTGTTCCGTGTGTGTTTTCTCGGGAAGTCCGACGACCCAGCCAAACTCGACGCAGGACTTGCGGGCCACCGCCCTTCCCTCGGTGATAAGAGTGCCCGCGATGTCAGTGACAGCACAGCGCTTGATGACTTCCTCCAGGACGAGTGAGCCTTCTTTGAGGTCTTTGATGGCGGCTTTGAAGTCATCGTCGACATTTACGCGGTCCGGGTCATAGGAACGCGCGCCAGAGGAGAGGGGTTGGTTGGCGGCGTGGAGACTGGCCGTGAGGTGTTCCACGAAAATGTGCTTGAACATGTCTCCGCTGACAGCATTGACGTTCCGGCGGCGACCTTCGGAATCGACGACGTGAACCATGCGGGTTTGTTGTTGGTTGCCCTCCGTTCCTTCACTATTGAGGTTATGAAGGTCAAGAGTGACGCGGGCGCAAAGGGAGAGAGATTGAAGTTCGGTCATAATTATTCCTCCGGTTGAGTGGTGTTGTCCTGAGAAGGGGTGTCGGGCTCCGAGGATTCGCGGCAGGTGGCATAGGCGCACAAGAGCGCACCGATGAGAGAAGCATCCTTGCGGTCCTGAAAGAGCGCAACAAACGCTTGAAGGTCTTCGGTAGTGACACGGCGAATTCCGGTAGGCTTGTTCTGTTCGAGGCGGCGGGCGCTTTCGGCGTTGTAGGTGGCCACAAAGTCGGCGATTGCTTCGAGAAACGGAGCGGTGTCCGGCAAGAGGCGCTTGCGGCGAAGATCGGGCAAGACATCGTAGCGGATTTCGCGATAATCCCGCGATTTGTTGCGTTTCAGGGTTTGTGCGCTGACGGTGGCGCTTCGAATAGCAGAAGCCAACGCGCGAAAGCCCGGATTCTGAAGGATGGCGAGGTAATCAGAGTGTGGCATGAGGATCTTCTCCAAGAGATTGAGTGAAAACTGCCTGTGTCTCCATCGGGAATCCTGGGCTCGCTTGCGGATGAGGAAGATTCCGTATGTTTCGAGGAAGACGAGCAGTTCGTAGATGCCGTGAGAGCTGCCGTGTTCGAGGAACCGCCGGTATTGAATGAGCATTCCCAATTCGTCGGAGTTGCGGTCTTCGAGATTGCGAAGAACGCGTGCATGCTCGTCGAGGATGGAGAGCCAGACCTCGGCGTCGTTGGCAGTGTTGAGTTCGAACCAGCCGGGTAAGGCGAGAGTTTCGGTGGAGGTAACGGTCTTGGCGTTGCCCATGGATTGGTAGTGGGTGATGACGACGCCATCCACCAAGGCTTTTGGGGGGGCAAGCTCGGCGGCGGGCGATGAGGAAATGAGGATCTCGGCCAGTTTGAGTACCCCGAGAGTGTCGATTTTGGGAGCGCTGCCGAAGATGCGGGCTTGACGCAGATCGGATACGGCAGAGGCGAGACGGCGGTAGGAAATCGACTTGGGGAGCGGAGTGAGGATGCGAATATTTTCGCTCTTGGAGCCAAGGAAGAAGGGAGCAGCGGCACAAAAGAAGCCGCGGAAGCGGAGCCACTCAGTAAACGGCTCGGCCCAGGCATCTTTGGTCTTATCGCCACGAGCGGTGGAATCGGGTTTGAGACGGGCGTATCCCTTTGCGGCCTGGGGATTGAAGAGTTGGACGAGATCGCTTTCCCAATCCACGCGGGGTGGTTCACCGTTGGCGAGGCACTCTAGGGCGGTCCAGACAGTTTCCGCCCAGGAGGACTCCTGTAGGACGGTCAGAATCATCTTGTTGGTCGCGCCGTCTCCCTGGAGGGTGTTCAAGACTTGATAGAGGCGGAAGTCGTTGACCGGAGCATCGGCGACGGCTTCTTCGGCCAATTCGGCTCCGGCGCGTTTGGCCTGCTCCCTCTCTCGTTGGCGGTTCGCCTTTTCTTTCTGTTCTTGATAGTCGAGCAGCAAGTCGTTTCGGAGAGAGGGCGGGATCTTGTCGGTTGACTTAGGGAGCAGGTACTTGTAGCCAGGGCTCGGGTCAAGAGCCTCAATGGATTCCTGCGAAAGGGCAGAGGAGAGGTTGATCTGGAAGGAATGGCCGAGGTCAACGACGGTGGAGCGAGGGTCGAGGGGAGAGAGGAAGTCAGCGAGACCGATAGCAGCGAGGACGTCGGCATGGGTGCCGGTGAGTTTGGGAATGAAAAAACTACGCATCGGTGCTGGACTCCTCGGTTGCTTTTTGGTCGGACAGGCGGAGCACGCGCATGAGGTAGGCGGCAACAGACCAGAGTTGTTCAAATTGGTCAGCGAAGATCTCCTCGATTGGATGCCGGAGGCGTTTCAAATCAGAGGGGGCAGGCGGACGGAGAGGACGGTGTGCAGCAAATCCGAAGTGTTTGCACTGATCCTGAGCCTGAGGAATGAGGGCGTGGATGGTCAATGTTGGTGGAAACCAGCCGCCGTGGTGAGAGAGGATGGCGGCGAGAACACATTCGCGATGAGGGGCGTCCGAAGGGAGAAAGGCGCTCGCATAGAACGCGCTGGCAGCGGCATGATTCGGTTTCTGGGGCCTTGTACTTGAACTCAACAGGCGGTCCTCCTGTGAGGAGTAATCGAAGCTAGTATGGGCCAGGGGAGTGCCGGGGTGGAAGGAGGAGTCTTTTGCGGATTCGTATGCATTCGCCCATTGATACCAAGGAAGTTGAAGTTTGCCGAGATCGTGAAGTAGGGCTGCGTGGGCCGCGGCGGCCATCAGCGAGGCGGCGAGTTGAGGTGGGTAGACTTCAGACGAAACCTCACGCGTAATCCTTTGGCGAACTTGATCCGCGACGGCGCGACTATGATCCAACCAGGATTCGCGGCGTAGCGGTGCGTATCCGGGCGGTTTGGGAGCTTCACGGGGCGGGCTGGTGCAATCTCCAGGTGAGCCCAACTGCAAGCCGAGTTGTGAGGTATAGCGGGCAACGGAAGGAGGTACGCAGACGACAAAAGCTTTGTCGAGGTCGTCATCCGTGGCAAGGGGAGACCAGAAGTTTTGGGCTTCGGGATCGTAGCGAAGAGCGGGGGACTGTTTGAGAAGCGACTTGACGGAGGTACGGTATACAGGGATGGCTTCGAAAGTGGAGTACGAGCGTCCAAAGGGCTCAGCGGAGATGATGAGGCGAATGGTGTTCTGGCCTGCGCGGATGAGTTCCGACACGCTGCAATCTTTCTTGGTGATTCCGTCTCTGATGCGATCGAGGCATTGCTGCGGGCGCTTGCCGCGGTGGAGTCTGAGAAGAACAAGATCCTCTTCGGCATGTGCTTGATTCACCCATGCGGAGACTGTGGCCGGCGATAGTTGGGCGCCAGGCTCGAGAAGCGCCGAGGTGCGGTCGAGGCTGGCTTTGTCGTACGGGAGAGGAGTATTCAGGATGGGATGGACGTGGACTTGACCGGACTCGCCGGGAAACCGGGCGCAACGACCGGCGCGCTGGACGAGAGAGTTCATGGGGCAGAGTTCCGTGAAGAGGTGGTCGCTCGAGAGATCCAGGCCGGCTTCGACGACCTGTGTGGCGATAACGATGGATTTCTCGAATTTACCCTTCCCCAAATAGTCAGAGATGAGTCCTTGTTTTCTCAATCGATCGGACGAGAAAAAGCGGGCGTGGAGGAGTTCGATACGTTCAGGGGGAAACCCTTCCGGAGGGGCGAGTAGGGTGAGATCGTGGTAGAGATTCTGCGCGGTCTTAACCTGGTTCACAACGACCAGCGTGCGGCCACAGGCGTGTTGGAGGATCAGGTCCGCCGTAAGCGGCGAGGACTCAAGCCGGAGGACACGACTGATGGAGCGGTCCTCGTAGAGAGAGACGAGTTCTTCGGAAGTGAGATGGATCTCCTCAGTGTGGAGTTGGGTGCTCAACTCGTCAAGAAGCGGAGAAGTCGCGGTGGCAGTCATCCAAGCGGACAGGCAATGGCCTTGGAAAGTCTTCAGACAATGAATCGCAGTAAGGAACGCCTGATCGGGATCCATGAGGTGGAACTCATCGAAGACAACGAGTGCGCCAAAGATGGCAGCGGCATTGATGTTGTTGAGTTTTGTGGGCAGGCCGTAAGGGGAGCATAGGAGACCGCTGAGGAGTTGGTCGTAGGTAGTGATGATGATGTCGCCCAGAGCAAAGAAGGGGTCGCCGGGGTTTTCACCGGTCTGGAGTGTTACCCGAAGTGAGGAGGCGGCGAGTTTCCTAGCGTCTTTGTAAATGCCTGTTGCGAGGGCGCGGAGTGGCAGGCAGTAGATGAGCTTGGAGACGCCAATACGGTCCCGATCGAAGAGAAATGGGGCAAGAACAGAGAGGGTTTTCCCGGCTCCGGTTGGAGCGCGAAGGACAATGTTCCGTCGAGCGAAGAGGGAGGCGGCGACACGCCGCTGGTAGGGATGCGGCGTGTGCTGCGTTGCTTCGCGGAAGAACTGATCGTAGCTGGTCAAAATCAGACCCCTTCTCTTGGGGGCAAAGATTGCTGACCACGACCGTATGTGAGCAACAATTTCAGTCCCCTTCAACAGGGATGAAATAGCATATTGTCAAGCCGAAGCTCTAACCTCCAACTCCCCGTTACCCCAGACGGTATGCTTACCGACTCCGGTATAGCGGCCGACGAGGAGATAAGGGAGAAATTCGTCGAGGTCTCCCTCGTAGCCGGCGTCGCCGACGAAGCCGCCGATGGGGTGTACTTCGGCGGAGCGGCAGGAGCGGCGAAGGACGTGCTCATGACGGATGTCGCACCGGATGAGGCGGATGTTGGCGGCGCGTTCAGCGATGCCGCGGAAGTCGATGGGGAGGGGACCGTCGCCGTAGAAAGCGCGCAGGTTGCTGATGCGGTCGCGGAGGCGGGCGAAGAGGACAGGGAATTCGGGGCGGGATACGGACTCGCGGTTGCTCTTGAGTTCGGTTGGGGTGAGGAAGCGAACATGGAGTTTGCGGACATTGGCGGTGTGCGGCGTGAGGTCCAAGATCAGGGGCGGGCCGGGCTGGTGGACGAGAAATGTTCCGTTTTCGAAGAGGAGGTGCGGAAAGGTATCATCGCTTGAAAGTTGCTCAACGGACAGAAGTTGTGCGCGGCCACGGCCTGGGCCGATGCCTTCTTCGACGATGCGGATGAAGGTGAGTACGAAGTAGGGGAGCAAGGAGTCGCGGGTGTTGAAGAGATGGAGGCCGAAGGTAAATTCCTCGCCCGGGTCGAGGCGGCGGCTGCCGAGGTGTGCGGCGCGCAGGACGAAGGGTCTGGGTATGTCGCTGTACCCGCTGGGTGAGGAAGGGAGCGCCTGGGGTTCGAAGACCTTGGCATAGGAGCACTGGTGGCGGATCTCACAGGAGGGAACGCTGCCACAGGAGGGGGCACAGGCGATTTTGCGGAATATTGTTCCAAATGCGCCTCGAAGGATATTGCCGGCCTTGCCTGGAGGAAAATATAGGGCATCGATGGCGCGAAAACGGAAGCGGTAGCGGAAGAATTGCAGCATCTTCAGTTACGTCGAAAGGTAATTGTATCGCAGGACGGAAGGCAGTGGAAGGTTTCGGAGGCCCACAGCCAGGGGCGGTTTTGCAGAGGTTTTGGAGAAAGGCGGGTGATCCAAAGCTTCGGGCGACCTGCCTAGAGGCAACCCAAGTGATGTCGGATGCCCTCCCGACCGTCAACCGGAGATGCGCTTCTATCGGATTTGCCGGACTCTCTTATGGGCGAGTGAAGTTCAGGATAAGCCGGAGCCCCGGCATGATCCTGGAAAATGGAGGAGCGTTCATGCAACGCCCGGCTCACCAACTGCCGTGGAATGTTGGACGGAGCATTGTTCCGTGAAGAGAGGGACGGGGCACTACGACTGGGGAGTGTTTTCCGTGAGGATGGCCGGGCGTCCTGGCCGGGTGTCCCGAGGCCGGGGCGGGGCGCGCTCCGGAGCCTGCGACGTGGGAGTGGCAACCTTTGTCATTCACGCCGCTCCCCACTTTCTTTTTCCCACTTTTTCAACAACTTCTCATCATCCCCCCTCATTTATCCGCAGGCCCCGCGTTATCCTCAAGCCGGAAAAGGTAAGATTCTTCCTTCTTCCACATACCAAGGAGGTTTCCCCCATGCTCGGCTCTCTATTCAACAAATCCCGCGCCCAAATCAACCGCGAAAATGCGCGCAAATCCACCGGCCCCCAAACCCCCGCCGGCAAAGCCGCTTCCAGCCGCAACGCTCTCAAGGAAGGCTTCTCCGCCTCCTTCGCTATCGTCGCCCCCGAAGACCGGCAATGCTACGACGAATTCCTTGTCAATCTCCGCGAGGAACTCCAGCCGCAAGGCGTCCAGCAGGAAGACCTCTTCCGCCGCATCTGCCTCGCTTCCTGGAATCTCCGCCGCATCGAAAAACTCACACTCGCCCTCTACGAAGAGCAAGGCCTTGACCCCCTCGCCTCCGACGACCCGGCCACCGTCGCCAAACTCGAACGCTACACCCGCCACCAGACCCTCAACGAGCGCTCCTACTATCGCGGCATCAAACATCTCCAACTCCTTCAGAACTCCCGCCCCTCCATCCACCCCTCCGCCTCCGTACAGCCGGAAAGCGTCCCCGTCGAAACGGAGCCGGAACCCGCGCCGGAACAAAGCCGGCCCCCTTCTGAGCCGCCGCAAACCACAGATTTTCAAAGCGACAAAACGAAGCCTGCCGAATCCCCGGATTCGCCCCCTCAAAATCAGCCAGCGAACCAAGAGGCCGGCCACGTTGACCCCGAGCCCGGCCCGGAACAGCCCGATTCCCTCAGACCCAACCACTTCTACCTCATCCTCCGGTGAACCATGACCACCGCGTCCCACTGTAGTGCCAAGCGGCCTCGGCGCAACGGGCCTGATCGCCTTCCGGCCGCGTGGTACCCTCATACCATCCGATTCCGACACCTTGTATAGGAGCACTCGACAACACACATGAGCGAACTCGTGCACTACGCGCTCGCCGGCCCCATTGCCGTCATTACCATTCAAAATCCGCCAGTGAACGCGTTGAGCCCCGGGGTGCCGGAAGGCATCCTCGATAGCCTGAACAAAGCCGCCGCCGATGATGCCGTACAGGCTGTGGTGCTCATCGGCGGCGGACGCACGTTCATCGCCGGCGCCGATATCAAGGAGTTCGGAAAGATCACTTCGGGCGAGAAGAAGCGGGGCGCGGGTCTGCATCCTCTGCTTTACGCGCTCGAGGATTCCCTCAAACCCGTGATAGCAGCCATCCACGGACAGGCATTCGGGGGCGGGCTCGAAGTGGCGATGTCCTGCGCCTACCGGGTGGCGGTCCCCACCGCGCAGGTGGGGCAGCCCGAGGTAAAGCTCGGCATCATTCCCGGAGCGGCGGGAACGCAGCGCCTTCCCCGCCTTGTCGGAGTGGCCAAGGCGGTGGAGATGTGCCAGTTCGGAGATCCGGTGAAAGTTCCTGCCGCCGCCGCGCTTGGTCTCATTGACCGCGTCATCGACGGGGACTTGCTCGAAGGGGCGGTGGCCTTTGCCGGGGAAATGGCCGAAAAGCCATTCACCAAAGTACGCGAGCGAAACGGGAAGCTCGGTACGCCGGAATCGAACGCCGCGATTTTTGCTTCTGCCCGCGAAGCTGCGCGGAACCGCCGGCGGGGACTGCTGGCGCCCATCGCTGCCATCAATGCCGTGGAAGCTGCCACAAAGCTTCCCTTCAAAGAAGGCGTCAAGGAAGAACAGCGCCTGTTCGAGGATTGCCTCTTCTCCGCGCAATCGAAGGCGCTGATTCACGTCTTCTTCGGTGAGCGCGCGGTGGCGAAGATACCCGGCGTGCCCAGGGAGACACCCGCCTATCCCATCCGCCGCGCGGCCATTATCGGAGCCGGTACCATGGGCGGCGGCATCGCCATGACCTACGCCAACGCCGGCATTCCAGTGCTGCTCAAAGAGGCCGCGCGGGAGGCGCTCGACCGCGGCATGAACGTGATTCGCGGGAACTACGCCGCCTCCGTCGCCAAAGGACGGTTCTCACAAGACGTCATGGACAAGCGCCTCGCGCTCATCACACCGGCGCTCAGCTATGAGGGCTTCGAGGAGGCCGACATCATCGTCGAAGCCGTGTTCGAAGGCATGGCGCTGAAGAAGCAGGTTTTCGCCGAAATCGACTCCATCGCCAAACCCGAGTGCCTTCTCGCCTCGAACACTTCCACACTCAGCATTGATGAGATCGCCTCGGCCACCAGCCGCCCTCGCATGGTGATTGGCCATCATTTCTTCAGCCCCGCTAATGTCATGCGCCTGCTCGAAATCGTCCGCGGCAAAGATACCGGCAAGCAAGTGATCGCCACATCCATGGCCCTTGCCGGGACGTTAGGCAAGGTTGGCGTTCTGGTGGGAAACTGCCGCGGCTTTGTGGGCAACCGCATGTTCGGCCCTTACCGGCGCGAAGCTCAATTCCTCGTGGAAGAGGGAGCCGGCATCGAGGCCGTGGACCGCGCCATGTTTGACTTCGGTATGGCAATGGGACCGCTGGCGGTGGGCGACCTCGCGGGCCTCGATGTGGGCTGGCGGATCCGCAAGGAATTCCGTCATCTGGAGGTTCCCGGCCTCCGCAAGCCGCTGCTCGAGGACCGGCTCGCGGAGATGGGCCGCTTCGGGCAAAAGACAGGAGGCGGCTGGTACCATTACGACGAAAACCGGCGGCCTTCGAATGACCCCATCGTCGAGGAACTCATTGCGAAAGTCCGCAAGGAGGCGGGAATCACGCCGCGCCGCATCTCTCGGGAAGAGATTACAGACCGGCTGCTGTACTCCCTCGTGAATGAGGGCGCGCGCATTCTGGAGGAAGGCATCGCGCTGCGGCCCGTCGATATCGACATCGTCTACATCAACGGGTATGGGTTTCCCGCCCATCGCGGAGGGCCGATGTTTCACGCGGATACGGTGGGCCTGGACAAAGTGCTCGCCCGCATCCGCGAGTTCCACGAGCGCCACGGCGCGCTGTGGACGCCGG
>JADLBG010000527.1 GCA_020847895.1 Bryobacterales bacterium | reverse complement strand
GCGGCGGCGGGTGCGGCGGTCTTCTGCTGACTTGCGGGAGTAGCGGGTTTGGCCTGTCCGTAAACAAGCACAGACGAACAAAAAGTGAAAGAGACGAAAAGAAACTTCATGGGTATCTTGAATCTATCGTAGCGTGATCCGCTGCTATGGCGGCTGTCACTCCCTCCCCAGGTACGCGAAGCGCAGAAGAAACAGCGCCGTCAGCACCCACACCAGCCAGTTCACTTCCCGGTACCGCCCTGCCGCAAGCCTTAGCAGCGCGTACGAGATGAAGCCGAAAGCCAGCCCGTTGGCGATGCTGAAAGTCAGCGGAATCGATAGGATGGTCAGGAAAGCCGGGATCCCGATGAGCGGATCGTGCCACCGGATCTCGCCCGCATGCGACACCATCAGCGAGCCCACCAGTATGAGCGCGGGAGAGGTGGCCGCGGCCGGGATGGCGCCAAGCCATGGAGCCAGGAAGGCTGCCATCAGAAACAACAACCCTGTTACCACCGCCGTCACTCCGCTGCGTCCTCCTGCCGCTACGCCCGCCGCGCTTTCGATGTAGCTGACTACCGTGGACGTGCCCACCAACGACCCGAACATCGTCGCCAGCGAATCGGCTGTCAGAATCCGCCCCGCGCGGGGAATCCGGTTGGCATCATCGAACAACCCCGCTTTCTTGCCCACCCCGACCAGCGTGCCGATGTTGTCGAACAGGTCGACAAATAGAAACACGAAGATGATCTCGAGAAGCCCGAGTTCCAAAGTGCCGCGAACATCGAGATGCAGCCACGTGCCCGAGATCGCCCGGATATCCTGCGTGCCGGGCGTCCAATGCACCAGCCCCAGCGCGCTGCCGGTTGCCGTGATCAAGGCGATTCCCAACAGCATGGCGGCGTTCACTCCGCGCGCCATCAGCGCCCCGATGAGAATCAGCCCCGCCGCCGAGAGAATCGTGTTCGGGTCGCGCAGGTTTCCCACCGTCACCAGCGTCGCCGGATTCGCCGCCACCAGGCCCGCGTTCTTCATCCCGATGAAGGCGATGAACAGCCCGATCCCCGCTGCAACCGCCGCGTACAACTCCGGCGGAACCGCGCTGAGAATCAATTGCCGCAATCCTGCCAGGGTGAGCAGCAGAAAGATAACGCCCGAAATCAGCACCGCGCCCAGCGCCGTCTCCCAAGCCACGCCCATCCCCTTTACCACCGCGTAAGCGAAGTAGGCGTTCAGCCCCATGCCCGGCGCCAGCGCGATAGGGTAGCGCGCCAGCACTCCCATTAAAATCGATCCGAACGCCGCCGACAGGCACGTGGCCACCGTGGTGGCCGCAACCGGCATACCTGCATCCTTCAGAATTGCCGGGTTCACGAAAATAATGTAGGCCATCGTCACAAAGGTGGTCACCCCCGCCAGCACTTCCGTGCTCCAATTCGTGCGCAGTTCCTCGAAGGCGAAGTACCCCTCCATCCACTTCCGCAAAGGCATCAGAGATAGTATCGGCTAAAATGAGGCGATGGCCTCTGGAACCCTAGCTCTCCCCACTCCGGAAACGATTGCGAAGTACGAACCGGTAATCGGCCTGGAAGTCCACGTGCAGTTGGCGACGAACACGAAAATCTTCTGCGGCTGCCCCACCAGTTTCGGCGCGCCTCCGAATACGAACGTCTGCCCCGTCTGCCTGGGATTGCCTGGAGCGCTTCCCGTCTTGAGCAAAGCCGCGGTGGAGATGGCGATCGAAGCGGGGCTGGCTCTCAACTGCCGCATCAATCCGTTCTCGAGGCTCGCGCGCAAGAACTACTTCTACCCGGACCTGCCGAAAGGCTACCAGATCTCGCAGTACGACCAGCCGCTGGCCGAACACGGCAGCCTCGACATCGAAGTGAACGGAGAGCCGAAAAGACTTGGCATTACGCGCGTCCACATCGAAGACGACGCCGGCAAGAGTTCGCACGAAGGATTTCGCGATTCGGACCGCTACACGTACGTCGACCTCAACCGGTCCGGCACCCCCCTCATCGAGATCGTGAGCGAGCCCGACATGCGCAGTTCCGATGAAGCCTATGCCTACTTGACGGTGATCAAGCAGGTGCTTCAGTTCGTTGGCGTGTCCACCTGCGACATGGAGAAAGGCCATCTCCGCTGCGATGCGAACGTGTCCGTGCGTCTTAAGGGAGCGGAAAAATTCGGCACCAAGGCGGAAGTGAAGAACCTCAATTCCTTCCGTTTCCTCAAACTGGCCCTCGATTATGAGATTGCCCGCCAGGTAGGCGTCATTGAAGGCGGCGGCAAGGTGGCCCAGGAAACGCGACTCTACAATCCGGATACGGGCGAGACGGTGGGCATGCGCAGCAAGGAGCACGCGCACGATTACCGCTATTTCCCGGAACCCGACCTCGTCCCCGTGCGCGTTAGCGATCGCTGGCTCGGCGAGATCCGGTCCCGCATGCCCGAACTGCCCGCGGCCAAGAAAAAGCGCTTCATCGAGACTTACGGCATCCGCGAATATGACGCCGATGTGCTCACCTCCACACGCGCCCTTGCCGATTACTATGAAGCGGCTGCAAAGGCATCGGCCGATCCCAAAGCCGCCGCAAACTGGGTGATGGGCGACCTTCTCGGCGCCCTGAAAGCCGAAGGCAAGGAAATCGCCGACTCGTCCATCTCCCCCGAACAGCTTGGCGAACTGGTGACTCTCATCGCCAGGGGCGAATTGTCCGGCAAACTGGCCAAGGAGATCTTCCCCAAGATGCTTGCCACCGGGCAAGCCCCGGGCCTCATCATGGAGCGGGAAGGCTTGCGCCAGATCAGCGACGCCGGCGCCCTCGAGAAGATAATCGACGGCGTGATCGCGGCGAATCCGAAGCAGGTGGAGCAGTACAAGGGCGGCAAGACAGCCGTCGCCGGGTTTTTGGTGGGGCAGATCATGAAGGCCACGCGGGGGCAGGCGAACCCCGGCGCGGTGAATGAAATGCTCCGCAAAAAGCTCGCCTGATTTTCCGTATCAATTCCTCATTATTCCGTATATAATCAAATCTCGACGTCAGCGTCTTGCTGCCGTTCCGGTGTTCCTCTGGGTCTGCGCATCGCTCTGGTTTCATGCATCGAACAAAAGAATAGGGGGAGTTCCATACAGTGAATTTACGCAGCGGAAGAGTCACCCGCTACCAGCCAATTAAGTCGAAAGGATTCAATCTCAAGGGCCGTGCCGATAACCCGGATCCTTCGAATATCCTGATTTCCAGCGAGTTCAACGCCCAGCGGATGGGACGCCACTACGGTGTGATCGTTCTTTCCCCGTCTCTGGACAAGCCCGCCGCTGTCGAGAACGCCTACTATTACGAGCAGAACCTCGACAAACTCCTGGCCCTCGGCGGCGTGAAACGGCGCGAGGAGGGGGGACTCGGGAAGTATCTCCTGCTTGGCTACGCTCACAACTACCTCTACTTCGCCCAAGCTCCGCTGCCCACGCGGGAACGCCGTCCCAACCCGAAGAAACCCAGGAAAGATCAACGCTTCCCTCTGCCCCCCGATACGGATCGTATCGAAGTCTGCGCCATGTGGAACAGCGCCGCCACCAAAGGAAGCGAGAGCCCCACGCGCGACGCGGTCATGGGAGACAGCGCCCTCAACTATGCGAAAGCCGTTTTCGACGAGGAATGGGCGGCCGAGCGCAAGTGGGAATGGCTGCACATCGTCGGCCACGCGCTCGGCGGGAACAACGAAGCCGGCAACCTCGTGGCAGGCGCCTTCGACGCCAACACGATGATGATCCCCTACGAGAAGAACGTCCTCGAACTCACGCAAAAAGCCGGTGAATACAACCCCGTCGAAGCCCGCTACGTAGTCACCCTCTACCCCGACACGTGGATCGCCATCGACATCGAGATGATGTACCACGGCTGCGGCGAACTCGCCGGATGGAAACGCTTCCCCGCCACCACTACCCTGTGCTTTGACAAATTGCAGTACGACCTGTGGACGGCGTGACGCCCCTTCACCCCAAACACCCAAGCACTTCCCGGTAAAACTCCGGGTGCGATTGCCACGTCTGCGCTGTCACCATTTTCCCGTCTCTCACCGCTTGCTTGCCGTCCCACGTGCCGCCGGCCATCTGCACCTCATACCGCACGTGCTCGTAGCAGGTGACGCAGCGGCCTTTCACCACGCCCGCGGCCACCAGTACCTGGATCCCGTGACAGATGGCGAACAGCCACTTTCCCGCGGCGTGGAACTCCCGCACCAACGTGATCAGTCTCTCGTTGTGGCGCAGATATTCCGGCGCGCGGCCGCCAACAATCAGCAAGGCGTCGTAGTCGCCGGCGCGCACGTTGTCAATGGCGATATCGGCCTCCATCGTGTAGCCGGGCCGCTCCACATACGTATCCCAGCCCGGTTCGAAATCATGCATCACCAGGTGCAGCCGCCGCTTCGAAGGCGCCGCCACCACCGGCGTGTGCCCCGCCTCCTGGAAGCGATGATACGCGTACCAGGCTTCGTAGCCTTCGCCCGCGTCTCCCGTCACGATGAGAATCTTCTTGTTCATGTCAGGGCCTTCCGGCAAGAATCTTGTGATACCCATGATAGATGGCCAGCGCGATCCATGTCGCTTGCTGTCCTCTGCACCATGGAAACCACCAACATTGCCGCCCTCCAGAAACACGCCGCTCTGGCGGCGCACCTCGCCTCGGCCCTTCTCATGGCGGCTGCCGCGTCAGGCGCGCAGGAAAACCGGGCGGCGAATCTGCTCGCCTCCCCCGCGCTGCTCGCCAATCCGCATACTCTCGAGTTGCTCCCGTCGCGAACCAGCGCAGTCTACAAACCGGAGGAGGGCGGCTGGCAGTTCAATCTCCACTCCTACCTCGCCTGGTACGACGGCAAGTTCTGGGCTGTCTGGTCCTCAGGACGCGTCGACGAAGATAGCGGGAACCAGGTTGTTCGCTACGCGACGTCTTCTGACGGTCATCACTGGTCGCCCAGCGCCATCCTGGTTGACGACCCGGACGGTCCCGGCAAACCAGGGCGATGGATTACTCGCGGCATTTTCGTGCGCGGCGGCAAACTGCACGCCCTCGCCGCCCACGGGGAAGGACCCCGGGAAACGCCGCAAGGCCGCGAATCGTGGCACAACCTCCGCCTTGTCCGCTTCGAATGGACCGGTAAGCAGTGGGCCAACCGCGGAACCTACCTCGACAACTGCATGAACAACTATCCCCCGCGGCCACTCGGCGAACGCCTCTTCATGACGTGCCGCGACAGCTTCACCCGGATGTCCACCGCGCTTTCCGATCCCTCCGGTACCCGCTGGACGGTGACCCCGCTCCCCGGCGCCCCGCCGGACGATCACATGAGCGAACCGAGCTGGTACGTGGATCACGAGGGAACGGCCCATCTCCTCTTCCGCGATGCGCGCCGCTCGAAGTATCTCTATCATTCCATTAGTCGCGATCAAGGCCGCACCTGGACCGCGCCCGTGCGCACAAACTACCCGGACGCCACCAGCAAAAACATCGCCGGAGCCCTTCCAGACGGCCGCTTCTTCCTCATCAACAACCCGAATCAGAAAGGCCGCGACCCGCTCGCCATCTCGTTCAGCAGCGACGGCTGGGCGTTTTCCGGTCCACGCGCGCTGCGCGCCAATGCACCCCCGCAGCGCTTTCCTGGCCGCGCCAAGGGACCGAAAAGCTTCCAGTACCCGCACGCCCTGGTTCACGATGGCTCCCTTTGGGTGATCTACTCCACGAACAAAGAGGACATTGAGGTATCGGAATTTCGCATCTCGGATTTTCCCAAGGACCCCAAGCATCTCCTGGCCAACCCGCGGACCGTAGAAGCTCCAATGGACATTCCGCTCGCCACGGGCCGCACCAGCACAGTCTTTCAGGGCCGCGAAAGCGAATCGCAGTTCAACCTCCATTCCTACCTTGTCTGGCACGGCGGTCTCTTCATCGCCGCCTGGTCGTCAAGCAGAATCCATGAAGAAGATCCCGATCAGCACATCCTCTTTGCCACGAGCAGGGATGGCCACACCTGGAGCGAGCCCCGCATCCTCGCGCGCGATCCCGATGGTCCCCAGGGGCCCAAACGCTGGATCACTCGTGGGTTGTTCTCGGAGCGCGGCGAGATCTACGCGCTAGGCGCGCTCGTCTCCAGCGCGGATTACGGCAAGCGCGGCAAGGACGTGGTCTGGAAGGATCTCGCCCTCATGCGCTACCAATGGGCAGGCAAACAATGGATACCCCTGGGCACGTACGCCGAAAATTGCATGAACAACTTTCCGCCGGAACGCCTCGGAGGCCGCCTGTTCATGGCCTGCCGCGATCGCAACATGGACCTCTTCACCGCCACCGCCGATCCCTCCGTACCCACTCAATGGATCTACACCCGCATGACCATGCCTCCCCCCTTCGATCATCTGGATGAGCCAAGCTGGTTCGAAGGTCCCGATCACGTCGCGCACATGATTATTCGCGACAACCTCCGTTCTCACAAGCTCATCCATACCTACTCCCGCGATGAGGGAAAAACATGGTCGCTTCCCGTCCATACCAACTACCCCGATGCCACCAGCAAGAACTTCACCGGACGCACTTCCACGGGATGGTTCTACCTGGTAAACAATCCCAACGCCGAGCGCCGCGATCCGCTGGCCGTCTCGTTCAGCCGCGATGGATGGACCTTCGGCCACACGGTAGCGGTCCGCAAGGGCGCGCCGCAGCCGCGTTTCGGCCGCAAACGAGCCGCCGGAAGTCTGCTGTATCCACACGCCATGGAGCACAATGGTTCGCTGTGGGTCATCTATTCCACGAACAAGGAAGACATTCAAATCACGGAAATCCGCCTCGCTGACCTGGACCTTCGATGACGAAATTTCTCCTCCTCATTGCAATCGCCGTCCAACTGGCCGCCGCGGAACGTAACTTCGACGTCGTGGTGTACGGCGCAACACCGGGCGGCATCGCCGCGGCCATCAGCGCCGCTCGCATGGGGCACACCGTGGCGCTGCTTGAATACCACGCCCACATGGGCGGGATGACCGCCAGCGGATTGGGAAAATCCGACATCGAAACGAAGGAAGCGATCGGCGGCCTCTTCCGCGAATTTGTCACAAGCGTACGCGCCCATTACGTGGAGAAATACGGGGAAGGCTCGGAGAACGTCCGCCTCGGCCGCGACGGCTACTATTACGAACCCTCCGTAGCCGAAGGCATCTTGCAGGGCATGGTGCGCAAGGAAGGCCGCATCCAATGGTTCCCGCATCACCGGCTCATGGATGTCATGCGCGACGCCACGCGTATCGTGGCTCTCCGCGCGCTCAATCGCGACTCGGGCAAGACCGAAGACTTCCGGGGCAAGATCTTCATCGATGGCAGCTATGAAGGAGATCTCGCCGCATTCGCCGGTTGCCGCTATCGCCTGGGGCGGGAGAGCCGCAAGGAGTTCGGAGAACTGCATGCGGGCGTTGTGTATCAGGATCCCGAATCCCGCCGTTTCCTCCCCGGCACAACAGGAGAAGGCGATGACCGCATCACGGCCTACACTTTCCGCCTCTGCCTCACCACGAATCCGGCGAACCAGGCCGTCCTCCGCGATCCCCCGCCCGATTATGACCGCACCCGTTACCTCGGATATATCGACGATTGGAAAGCCGGCCGCATGGACCCGCCGAAGGAATACAAAGAAGGCCGCGGCATGTTCAAAGCCGTCATGGGCACGGTGGTCCGCGCACTCTCCATCGCCGAAATCCCCAATCAGAAAACCGATGTCACATGTATCCGAAAGCGCTCGGATTTCCGTTTGCCGGAGAGTGCCGGCGCTATCCCGAGGCCTCCTGGGAAGAGCGCGAGCAGATCACTGCCCGCATCCGCAACATCACCCTCGGCCTGCTGTACTTTCTTCAGAACGACCCCGCCATTCCCGAAGACCAGCGCAACCTTGCCCGCCGCTATCAGCTCTCGAAGGACGAGTTCACGGACAACCACAACTTCCCCTGGCAGCTCTACATCCGCGAAGCGCGCCGCATCGTGGGCCTCTACACGCTTTCCGAAAATGACGTCATTCAACTCGAAGGACAGCAGCGCGCCCGCATTCAGCCGGACGCCATCGCCGCCGGCGAGTTCCCCATTGACAGCTTTCCCGCGCGCAAGCGCGAGCCCGGACACGACAAAGTCCTCGAAGGCTACATCTACATGCTGGACGAATTCACCAAGCCCTATCAGATCCCTTACCGCATCCTCGTACCCGAAAAGGTCGACGGCTTGCTCGTACCCGTAGCCGCATCTACCACGCACGTCGCCTTCTCCACCATCCGCCTCGAGCCCACGTGGATGGCGATGGGACAGGCGGCGGGCATTGCGGCGCATCTCGCCATCCAGAGTAACCGCCGGCCGCGCGACGTCGATGTCGAGACAATGCAGCGGACACTCATTTCCGAAGGCCAGGTGCTCACCTACTTCAAGGACATCGACCGCCGCCACCCCGCCTACGCCGCGATGCAGTATTACGGAACGAAGGGCTTCTTCACGGACTATGATTCGCGCCCCGATGCTCCTCTCGACGTCGCCACGGCGGCGCGCTGGCTACGCCTTGCCGGACGCGACGAAAAACTATCCCCCGGCGAAGGCGCCCTCTCCCGCGCGGGGTTCGAGCGGCTCTTCCCAGGCGCCCTCCGGCGAACCGGACCCGTCACCAGAGGCGAATTCTGTATGGCGCTATATGACAGCAAAGCCGCCCCCAACCCAGCGGGTCTAAGATAAGGGTGAGCGCCGGGTTTGGAGAACTGCTCACCAGCCCTAGACAGCGCCTGGGAGTTCCACGAATGCAAGAAGCCGTCGTCATCGACTGCCTCCGCACGGCAGTCGGTAAATCGGGCCGCGGTACCCTCAAGAATACCCGTCCGGATGACATGGGAGCCGCTGTAGTAAGTGCGCTGCTCGATAAGTATCCGCGGGTGGCGAAGGACACCATCGATGATGTGATCATCGGCTGCGCCATGCCCGAGGCCGAATCCGGCATGAACATGGCGCGCGTCATTGCCCTCCGCGCCGGACTTCCCGATACCGTGCCCGGCGTCACCATCAATCGCTTCTGCTCCTCGGGTTTGCAAGCCATCGCCATGGCCGCTGACCGCATCCGCGCGGGCGGCGCGGACATCATCATCGCCGGCGGCAGCGAGTCAATGAGCATGATCCCGATGAGCGGCAACAAGTTCGCGCCGAACCCCTGGTTTGTCGACCACCAGCCGGAAATCTACATGGGGATGGGGCTCACGGCCGAGCGCGTGCGCCAGAAGTACGGCATCAGCCGCGAAGACCAGGATGCCTTCTCCCTGCGCAGCCACAGGAACGCCCTTCAAGCGCAGGCCGAGGGCCGGTTCGACGAGGAGATCGTACCGCTCGAATTGGAAGCGACGGTCCTCTCAAACGGAAAGCCCCACACCACGAAGACGGTGTTCCGGAAGGATGAAGGGCCCCGCGCCGACACTTCGCTCGAAGCGCTGGCAAAGCTGAAAGCCGTCTTCGCCTCCGACGGCACCGTCACCGCGGGCAACTCCTCGCAGACCAGCGACGGAGCCGCCGCGGCCATCGTCATGTCGGAACTCCGCGCCAGGGAACTCGGGCTGAAGCCCATGGCGCGCTACGTGAGCTTCGCCGTCGGCGGCGTCCCGCCGGAAATTATGGGCATGGGTCCGGTTGTGGCCATCCCCAAAGCTCTTAAAATGGCCGGACTTCAACTCGAGGACATCGGCGTCATCGAATTGAACGAAGCGTTCGCGGTGCAGGCTCTGGCCGTGGCCCGCGAGGCAGGACTGGATATGGACCGCCTCAACGTAAACGGCGGCGCCATCGCTCTCGGCCACCCGCTTGGCTGCACGGGCGCGAAACTCACCGCCACCATCCTCCGTGAGATGCGCCGCCGCAACTCCCGCTACGGAATGGTCACCATGTGCATCGGCGGCGGGCAGGGCGCCGCGGGCATTTTCGAAAACTTGCAGTAACAGGGGAACTCATTATGGCAACCACGTCACTTGCTCTCCCGAAAACCAAGGGCGGCGCCTTTCTGCTGGAACCGCGCGCGCCTGAAGAAATCTATTCACCCGAGGATTTCACTGACGAGCACAAGGCCATCGCCCGCACCGCCGACGAGTTCTGGCAGAAAGAGATCCTGCCGAACATCGAGCGGATCCAGCGCCAGGAGCCCGGCGTGGCGCCCTCCATCCTCAGGAAATCGGCGGAACTGGGCCTCACCGCCGTCATCCTGCCTGAGCGGTTCGGCGGCATGGAACTCGACCTCACCTCCATGATCATCGTGGCCGAGCATCTTTCCCGCGATGGTTCGTATTCCGCGTGGCATGGCGCGCACACCGGTATCGGTACGCTGCCGCTGCTCTTCTATGGCACGGAAGAGCAGAAGCGGCGCTATCTTCCCAAACTCGCCAGCGCCGAGATGATTGCCGCCTACTGCCTCAGCGAGCCGCAGGCCGGCTCCGATGCGCTGGCCGTCAAGACGCGCGCCGACCTCAGCGAAGACGGCAAGCACTATATTCTCAACGGCCAGAAAATGTGGATCACCAACGGCGGCCACGCGGATCTCTATACCGTGTTCGCCAAAGTGGGCGGAGAGAAATTCACAGCCTTCCTCGTCGAGCGCGCCTGGCCCGGCGTCAAACCGGGCAACGAGGAAAAAAAGATGGGCATCAAAGGCAGTTCCACCACGCCCGTCTATCTCGACAACGTGAAAGTCCCCGTGGAGAACGTGCTCGGCGAAGTGGGCAAAGGCCATCACATCGCCTTCAACATTCTCAATATGGGCCGCTTCAAGCTCGGCCCCTTCACCAGCGGCGGCGCAAAGTACACGCTGCAAATCTGTCTCAAGTACGCCAGGGAGCGCAAGGCGTTCGGGAAATCCATTGGCGAATTCGGCATGATCCGGCACAAGTTCGCCGAAATGGCCATCCGCATCTTCGCCGTGGAGACCATGAGCTATCGCGTTGTCGGCATGATCAACGCCGCCCTCGGGGATTTTTCCTGGGATGCCCCCGACGCGAGCGACCGGATGCTCAAAGCCGTCGAGGAGTTCGCCATGGAGTGCTCGTACATGAAGGTGTACGGCTCCGAAATGCTCGACTACGTGGTGGACGAAGGCGTGCAGATCCACGGCGGCTATGGCTATCACCAGGATTACGCCGTCGAGCGGGCCTACCGCGATTCGCGCATCAACCGCATCTTTGAAGGCGCCAACGAGATCAACCGCATGCTGGCCACCGGCATGTTGCTCAAGCGCGCGCAGCGCGGCCAGTTGCCGCTGGTCGAGGCCGTCAAGAAACTGCAATCGGACATCCTCGCCGGACCCGCGCTCGGGGCCACGCCCGATGACGCCGCAATCATCGGCAATGCCAAGAAAGTGGCGCTCCTCTGTCTCGGCGCCGCCTACCAGACCTTCCTCAATGAACTCGATCAGCAGCAGGAGGTGCTCGCCGGCATCACGGATATCGGCATGAACGCCTTCGCCATCGAGTCCGTCGCGCTGCGCGCCAAAAAACTCGAGCATCTGGGCAAAGGCGAACTTGCCGCCGATTACAAGGCCGTGTTCCTGCCCGAAGCCATGGAGGAGATCGAAAAAGCGGGCCGCTATGTGCTCTCAGCCTGCTCTTCCGGCGACGCGCTGCGTACGAACCTCGCCGTTCTCAAGCGCTTCACCCGGATCGAACCCGTAAACTCCGTCGCGCTGCGCCGTAAGATCGCCGGGCGGCTGCTTGAATTGGACCGCTATAGCGTCTGAAGCCGTTGCCACGCCCCAAAGTCATCCTGCTTGTCGGCTTGCCGGGCTCCGGCAAGTCGACCTACGCCGCCCGGCACAATCTTCCGGTGCTGTCCTCGGACTCCGTTCGCAAGCTCCTCCTTGACGACGTGACCGACCAGAGCATCAACCGCCGCATCTTCGTGGAATTGCGCCGCCTGCTGCGCCTTCGCCTCGAACTGCGGCGCCCGGTAACGTGCATCGACGCCACGAACCTCACCCCCACGGAGCGCCGCCCCTACATCAGAATCGCGCAGATGCACGGCGCCGATGCCGAAGCCGTCTTCTTCGATGTGCCTGTCGAGGTCTGCAAGCGCCGCAACAGCGGAAGACCACGCGTCGTCCCTGAAGACGTGCTTGACCGCATGGCCGCGCGCCTGCGTCCGCCCACTCTCGATGAGGGATTCACGCGCGTGACGGATGCACGCTCTGCTCCCGCCAGAGACGCTGCGCCAGCAGCCACGCCAGGCCCGGCGCAAGCATAAACGCGCCTGCCGTTGACGCCACCGTACCCACGTCAATCCCGCGGTCAATGAACATGCCCGCAAGCGAACTGGATACCGACATCGACAGCGTCATGAACGCGAACTCCGCCGAAAAGACGCGCCCGCGGAATTTGTCCTCGGTGGTCATCTGGAGCAGAGTGGCCGAGAACACCCAAACGATGGACCCGCCCGCATGCGCCAAAACCAGCGCAAGTCCCGCCGTCACGGCGTGCTGCATCTGGCCGAGCAGCATATACCCGGTTCCGCTGCACAGAAACCCGATGAGAATCCCCCATCTCAGCCTCGATTCCGAATGACCCGCCAGATACGTCCCGATGATGGGGCCGATCAACGCCCCCAAGCCCCGGCACCCCATCAGGATGCTCATGCCCAGCATCCCGGCCTCCTTCGAATCCATTCCCGCAATCGACAGCGGGAACTTCTGTTCACCGAGAATCGTCACCAGCACCCAGTTGGCGCCCATGAATCCCAGCCCGCATTTCACCAGCAGGGTCGCGAACAGCCGCTGATCGCTGCGGACGTAGCGTAGGCCCTCGGCAATCGGCGAAAAATCCGCCAGATCCCGCGCCCGCATCGCCGGCAGGCGTTCGATGTGCGGCTCCGTGAACCGCATCCGCGAAATCAGAACAGCGCTCAGTATGAACGATAGGGCATTGATGACGAACACCGCCTGCCGCCCCGCCAGCGCCGCGATGAACCCGCCGATCGAGAAGCCGACAGCGAAATTGAATGACCACGTAATGGAGGCAAGCCCGTTCGCGATCAGAACATCGTCGCCTTCCGTAATGTTCGGAATCACCGCGTTCCTGCCCGGTTCAAACAACGCCCAGAACACGGTTTCGAGAAACAGCAGCACGTAAATCAGCCAGATCAGACCGCGCGCCTGCGCGTAGAGCATCAAAGTGACAATCACCGCCCGCGCCAGGTCCGCCACAATCATCAGATTGCGGCGGCTCAGCCGGTCATTGAGCACCCCGGCCATCGGCGAGACCAGCAACTGCGGCAACACTTGCAGCACGAAGGCAAAGCCCACCGATTTCGCCTGCCCGCCCGTCAGTTCGAGCAACTGCGAATAGATGGCCACCGTGTACATCCAGTCGCCAATCTCGCTGACAATCTGCGCGAACCACAGCTTGCGGAAATTCGCGTTCGCCCGGAGCAGCCGCGCATAGGTGGCCAGTGTAATGCGGCGGCTCGATTCCATTCGTCAGGACCGCGTGTAGATTCCCATCCGCCGCTTGGCGAGATTCACCGTCGAATTCGCAATCGGGCTGACCCGCTCGCACCCCTCGGCAAGGATCCGGTCCACATACCCCGGATCGGCGGTGATTTCCCGGTAGCGCTGCTGGAGCGGCTCGAGCGAAGCCGCCACCATCTCCGCCACCTGCTTCTTCAGGTCCCCGTAACGCATGCCTTCGAAATGCTGTTTCATCTGATCGTCAGTCCAGTCGCCGAACGCCTGGAAGATCGCCAGCAGATTCCGCACGCCGGGCCCCATGTTTTCGAAACTCACCGCCGGATTCGAGTCCGTCGTCGCGCGCATGATCTTCTTCCTGATGACATTCGGCGGATCGAGCAGCGCCACCGCGTGCCCCGACCCTTTTTCCGACTTGCTCATCTTCTTTTCCGGATCATCCAGCCCCATCACCCGCGCGCCCACCGTGGGAAGACGCGTTTCCGGCATCACGAAAGTCTCGCCGTAGAGCGAATTGAACCGCTGGGCGATGTCCCGCGCCAGTTCGAGATGTTGCCTCTGGTCCTCTCCCACCGGCACTACGTTCGCCTGATAGATGAGAATGTCGGCGGCCATCAGCACGGGGTATAACAGGATACCCGCTCCGATCGTTTCCTGCGCTTCCGACTTCGCCTTGTATTGCGTCATGCGGTAGAGCCAGCCCTCCGGAGTGACGCACGTGAGCAGCCACGCCAGTTCCGCATGGCCGTGCACCGTCGATTGCGCCACAATCGCCGAATGTTTCGGATCAATCCCCGCGGCCAGGAAAAGCGCGGTCAGTTCCAGAATTTTCGCCCGCAATTCCTCGGGGCTCTGATACACCGTGATGGCGTGCAGATCCACAATGCAGAAAATGCTTTCGTAGTCGTACTGGATCTTCACCCAGTTTTTCAAGGCGCCAAGGTAGTTGCCGATGTGCAGGTTGCCTGACGGCTGTACGCCGGATAGAACACGTGGTTTCATGCTGTAACGCGAGTGGGAGGGATAAGCTTATATGGTACGTGATCGAAACCACTGAAACAAACTCACCATACCGTGCCGTCACGGTGGAAAAACTGGTCTATGGCGGCGATGCCCTCGCCCGCGATAATGGACAGGTCATCCTGACGCCGTTCCTTCTGCCCGGCGAATCGGCACGCGTCCGCGTCGTCGAGCAGAAGCCGCAATTGCTGAAAGCCCGCGTTGAGGAAGTGCTCGCTCCCTCCGCCCACCGCGTGGCGCCGCGCTGCCCGCACTTCGGCCCCTGCGGCGGATGCCACTACCAGCACGCCGCCTACGAGTACCAACTTGAGCAAAAACTCGCAATCCTACGCGAAGTCTTCTCGCGCGTCGGAAAATTCGAGGCCCCCGCCGAAATCGAAGTCCTTTCCGGCTCCCCCTTCGGCTATCGTAACCGCGCGCAATTTCATTTCGACGGACGCAACATCGGCTACCACGAAGCGGGCTCGCGCAGCGTGCTCGCCATTCACGACTGCCCCATCTCCTCGCCGAAACTCCTCGAAGCCTACGCCGCGCTTCGCCTCATGTCGAATGACAGCCGCTTTCCCCGCTTTCTGCGCACGCTCGAACTGTTCACGAATGAGGCGGACGTGCAACTGAACGTCCTCTCCTCCGCGCAGCCCGTCGCCAAACGGTTTTTCGACTGGTGCGCCCGGGAAATCCCCGGCCTTCTCTCCGGAGCCCTCACCTATCCCGCCGCCGGCTTCGAGTTCCGCGTCAGCCATGACGCCTTCTTCCAGGTGAACCGCTTCCTCATCGATGCCCTCGTCGAAGCCGCCCTCCGCGATGCCGAAGGCGAATCCGCGCTCGACCTCTATTCCGGCGCCGGCCTCTTTTCCCTCCCACTCGCCAGGCGCGTCCCAAAGGTCACGGCGGTCGAATCCGGCGCCGCCGCATGGCGCGACCTGAAGTTCAATGCCGAGCGGGCAGGGGTTGTCCTGGACGCACGGCAAGCCTCCGCCGAGCACTTCCTGGCGGCAAACCAGGCCTCGGCCGATTTTGTCCTCGCCGACCCCCCACGCGCCGGCCTCGGCAAGCATGCCGTTCAGCGCCTGCTCGAAGCAAGGCCGCGCCGCCTCACCATTGTTTCCTGTGACCCGGCGACGCTCGCTCGCGACCTCGCCGCGCTTCGCGGCGTCTACAGCCTCGATAGCCTCACCATGATCGACCTGTTCCCACAGACCTTCCACCTCGAGGCCGTGGCCCGTCTCCGCCTCGCCTGACGGTCTCCCTCACAGCTTGTAGCGCTGGTAATCGAACGGCTCATTCACCAGGTGATAGAGCGGTTCGCCTTCCTTCTGGAGGTAGTAAGTCTTGAACATGGTGCGGGGAAAATCGGTCAGCTTGCGTGCGACAGGTCCCGTTTCGTCCCATTCGTACACCGGTACATCCCAGGGATTGAACGTGTCGCTCAACCCCCGCTCCTTCGCGATACGGTAGAAGTGAACGTTCCCCGGTTCATGCCCGCCGAGCCACAATCCCACCAGATCCAGCCGGAACGGGTCCTTCGCGAACATCACCATGTTGGGAAGGAATTCCTTGACCGGATCGGACGGATCTTCGTTCTTTGCGTAGATGGCCTCAATCATGTGCAGGCCGAACTTCAGCGTGCTCAGATGATCACAGGTCTTGTGCGCCCAGATCTCCTGGCGTATGGGGCTCAGTTCCGCCGTACTGTCGTATCGTGAGTAGTTCATCCGCCGGTGGCTTTCAAAATAACGGTTCACCCGCTCCACAACGTCTTTGCAGATGAACGGCTTCATGTGATCCGGCACGCCCGTCACCATCGCCCACCCCGGACAGAAACGCTGGAACGGCCACACTGTCATCCCTTGGGCGTTCTTGCAGGCTTGCGTCAGGCACATCCCATGCGAGCGCCACTTCGCGATGTTGATCATCCACGTGTCCCGCTCATGGATCGGCGGATAGTGCGGCACGCGGCCATAGACCACGGCATCGTCCGGCGTGGCGAAGTTCATCCCGTACTCCCGATGGTAGTGCGCCGCCCGCCTCTGCGGATCGAGCACGTCAACCCCCAGGCGCTCGTGCACTTCGTCGTATTTCGTGCTCCAGCGCGAGGACCGGTAATTGGCCTCCACATAATAAAACCGCCGCAGCCCTGTTTCGTGCAGAGACGTCAGCAGCCCGTCATAGAAGTCCGCATCCGTGCCCCAGTTGACCTGGTTTCCATGACGATTACTCGTCAGGACGTTTGGCTTCAACACGACACGGTGCGAAAGAGGAATCCCGGAACTTACGCTCGGCTGAAAGATGCTCCTTCCAAGCGATAGCCCCTCGCGCCGCATCCCCGGGAAATCCAACCGCCCCGCCACGCGCGTCCGGCGGATGAAGACGGCTTTGGGATTGGCTTCAATGAACGGGTGAACCTGGAAATACTGGTTCGAACCACGCAATCCCGCCTGTGCGGCGGCGCCGAGAGCGGCGGTGAGAAAACCTCTTCGTGTGACGTCCATGGTTGTTGCCCTGACCGTTATCATTTCGCAATTCGGCGCCGGGAGCAACCCGCCAAGTCTACGGCTTTCCGAGCCAGGCTATGTAGGCTTCGAGAACGTTCGTTCCCCGGTAGATCTGAACGCGGCCGGTGGGCTGAAGGGGAGGCTGCGGGTGCTGCTCCATCCTCAACTCCACGGGCCCGGAGATCTTCCACGGCTTGTATTGCCGCACATCGGCGACAGCCTTTCGCGCCGCTAGTTGAATCCGGCGCTTCGCCTCGGCATGGGACAGGCTGAGCGTGGACATGGAACCGGCCAGCCGCTTGACGGCCACCGTAACCGCGTTCGGCTGAAGTTCCTTCATCTCCTCGCAGGCTGCCTCATCACCGGCGAGCATGATCACCGGGATGTCGTAAAACCCGGCAATGGCCGCCACCTGGCCCAGTTCACCCACCTCCTTCCCGTTCAAGGTAATGCGCTTCATCCCGAAGCTCTGCGAATGGGCGAGAACCGCGTCCTTCGCGCCCGCCATGGCGTGCTGGCCGACGAAAAGGATGCCGTCATAGAGCTTCTCCGAAAGATAGTAGTTGGCCGGCGTCGGCCGCCCCTGGAGCAGCCTGGCGCGGCTGTCGATCTCGTCAATCGAGAGGGTGCGGCTGCCGTCATGGCCGTCCCAGATCACCACCTCGGAGGCTCCGGCCGCGAAGGCGCCCTCCACCGCGGCATTCGTCTCGCCAATGAGGAGGCGCCGCGACTCCATGTAGCGGCGCTGGCCGGGCAACAACTGCTCATCCGGATTGTTGACGCCCCCCACACCCTCCAGGTCCGTCACGATGAGGATGCGCGGACCCTGAGCCAGGCAGGCGGCGGCAGCGAACAACAATGCGGGAATAGTGCGCGGGATCATGCTTCAACCCCACCACTTCTCGCCCGTGGCGAGGTGCGCTTTGACCACATCCGGGTTGAGTTCCACTCCCAGCCCCGGCTTGTCCGGCGCCGGAATGAACCCATCTTTCACCACCAGGCCGTCGTGGACAATGACGTCATCCATCCAATCGCGCCTGCCGATGACGGTTTCACAATGCACGTAGTCGCGAACCGTCGACGCCCAGTGGATGGTAGCCATGGTGTTGAGCACGCATCCGGTGTTGTGGTTCGCCACGGGCATCGCGAACGCATCCGCCAGGTCCGCAAGACGCTTGGTCTCGAGGAAGCCGCCAGTATTGCGCAGGTCCGGATTCACAATGTCCACGCCATTATTGATGACGAAGGGGACCGCGTCCGCGCGGCGGAACCAGTTCTCCCCGGTGCAGATGGGGACGCGCGAGGCGGCGCAGAGCGCCTTCCAGCCATCGGTGTATGCCACCGGCATGGGGTCCTCCAGCCACAGAGGCTTCATGTCGGCCACCGCTTCAGCTAACTGAATCGAGGTGCGGACGTCGTACTCCCAGTGGTTGTGGACCATGATGTCATGGTCCCAGCCGATCGCCTCGCGGACGTTTTCGAAACCGATGCGGACGTTGCGAAGCTCTTCGGTGGATAAACGGCGGTTGGCGAGGTCGCGGCCCGGATCGTTCTCGGGTTTGGTGTGCTGCGGACCGAACTTGTGGCCGCGGAATCCGCTCGGGTCGGCGCGGCAGGCGTCCGCCCAGGCGCGGACGGAGCCTTTGTCGAGCATGTTGCGCGGCGCGGCGTGGTTATAAACGCGGACCTTATCACGGAACCGCCCGCCCAGCAGCGTGCTCACCGGAACGCCGAGAAGGTGGCCGTTCAAATCCCAAAGCGCCATTTCAATTCCCGCAATCGCGCGCATGAAGTGGTGGGCGGAGCCGTCGCTATGGGGGCCGAGGCCCACGATGAGGGCATCAATCTGCGTGGGATCCTTGCCGATAAAGTACTCCCGGATGGCGTTGATCTGCTCGCGAACACCGGCGCCGGGGCTGCCGTAGGCGTCGGCGATGCCGAACGGCCCGGCATCGCTCTCCACCTTCACCAGCGTATAGGTGCGCGGGCCTTGCAGAATCATGGTCTTGATGTCGCGGATTTTCACCTTCCCCTTCATGGGCGCGGCCATCAGGTGGTAGCCGGTGAGAAAGGATGCCGCGGGGGCGGCGGCGAGGGTCCTGAAGAATGAGCGTCGGGAATGCATGGTGGCACACATCATATCGAATTTGGGGGTATCCTCAGAGGGATGAAACGCGTGTTCCGGCTCTTTTTCTATTCACTCCTTATCCTGCCCGCGCAGAATCTCAAGCCTGATGAAAACCACGACGAGTCGAAAGTAGGCGCCTACACGCTGCCCGACCCGCTCCTGCTCGCCAATGGCAAGACAGTGCGCGATGTCTCCACGTGGAAAAATCAGCGGCGGCCGGAAATTCTCCATCTGTTTGAATCGAACGTGTACGGCAGAAGCGCTCCCAAGCCGGGCAAACTCGAATTCGAGGTCACCTCGCGCGAAACGAAAGCCCTGGGCGGAGATGCAACGCGCAAGGAAGTCGCCATCTGGCTCACTCCGAAACAGAAGATGCACCTGCTGCTCTATCTCCCCAATAACACGAAACGCCCATACCCCGTGTTTCTGGGCTTGAACTTCCGGGGCAACCACGCGGTGGCGGACGACCCCGGCGTCGCCGTGTCTACCGCCTGGATGCGGGATGCGCCCGGCGTGGAAAACCATCGCGCCACCGAAGCGAGCCGGGGCACGGAAGCGGGAAGATTCCAGGTGAAAACAGTCCTCCGCCGCGGCTACGCGGTCGCCACCGCGTATTACGGCGACATTTTCCCCGACCGCAAGGATGCGCTCGCCGAGTCCATCATCCCCCACTTCTACCGCCCGGGACAGACCGCTCCTGATCCGGACCAGTGGAATGCGATCGGCGCCTGGGCCTGGGGCTTGAGCCGCGCCATGGACTACCTCGAAAAAGATCGCGACATCGACTCGAAACACGTGGCCGTGTGGGGGCATTCCCGCCTCGGAAAGACCGCCTTGTGGGCCGGCGCCGCGGACCAGCGGTTTGCCATGGTCATCTCCAACGATTCGGGGGAGAGCGGCGCGGCGTTGGCCCGCCGCAACTTCGGGGAAACCGTCGAGGCCATCAATACCTCGTTTCCGCACTGGTTCTGCGGCAATTACAAGAAATACAACAAAGACGTGCCGGCGCTTCCCGTGGATCAACACGAGCTTATGGCGCTGATTGCGCCGCGGCCGCTCTATGTGGCGAGCGCCGAAGACGACCACGAGGCCGACCCGCGCGGGGAATTCCTTTCGGCGGTGGGAGCCGGGCCGGTGTACGCCCTTTTTCACGCAACCGGCCTCGGAACCGATCAGATGCCGGCTTTGCATCAGCCCATCATGAACACCATCGGCTATCACATCCGGGCGGGAAAGCACGACGTCACGGAATATGATTGGGAGCAGTTTCTGACCTTCGCCGGCAAGCACTGGAAGGCGCGTTGATGACGGCGGCGCGCCGCTGGTGGATTGTCTGCCTTCTCAGCCTGGGGATGATCATTGCCTATCTCGACCGGGCGAATCTCTCGGTAGCGCTGGCGGCCAAGGATTTCATTCACGAATTTTCCCTCACGGATAACGATCGCGGGCTGATGAACTCCGCCTTCTTCTGGTCCTACGCGTTTCTCCAGATTCCGGCGGGCTTCTTGGTGGACCGCTTCGGAGTGAAAATTCCCTATGCCATCGCGTTCGCGTTCTGGAGTGTGGTTTCCGCCGCCACCGCGGGAATCGGAACCGTGGGGCACTTGCTCGGATTACGGTTTCTGCTCGGGTGCGGCGAGGCGTTGGTTACCCCCGCCAGCATGCGCTGGATCCGCTTTCACATCGGGGAAGAGCAGCGCGGCCTCGCCGTCGGATTGTACATGGCCGGAACGAAACTGGGACCGGCGATCGGCGCTCCGGTGGCCGCGTTTCTGATCGTGCACTATGGGTGGCGCGCAATGTTTATCATCCTTGGGCTGGGCTCTTTGCTGTGGCTGATTCCCTGGCTGATTCTCGTGAAGGATGACGACCGGCAGTTGGAAGCGGCCGCGAAGAAGGCCGGCGGAAAACCTGTCCCGCTCACCCGCCTGCTGCGTACGCGCCTCACCTGGGGAATCATCCTCGGAGCCTTCTGCTACAACTATTTCGTCTACTTCTGCATGACTTGGCTGCCCGCCTATTTCGCCGAGAGCCGCGGCCTGTCATTGAGCAAATCAGGAGCCTTCACTGGGTTCAGTTTCGCCGGCATGGCGGCGGTGGCGACTCTAGCCGGATACATTGCGGACCGCATGATTGCGCGCGGCGCGGACCCCGTGAGGACGCGAAAGCTGTTCACCATCGCCGGGTTTCTGCTGGCGAGTACGGAATTGGTGGGCGCGCTGGCGAAGTCGAATGACGTGGCGTTGGCCTTCGCCATCGTCTCGCTCAGCGGGCTTGGCCTCGCCACGGCGAATTATTGGGCGCTCACTCAAACGCTCATGCCGGGCGCCTCCATCGGCGTCATTGCCGGAGTGCAAAACTGCGCCGCGAATCTTTCCGGAATTGTCGCCCCAATCGTCACCGGCTTCCTCAAGGACATCACGGGGAGCTACGCCGCGCCGATGTTCGCCGTCGGATTCCTGCTGATTGTAGGCGTTGCCGCATACGTCTTCCTGGTGCGGGCGGAGTATGCGCCGCCCGAATTAGACTGATACAGGGAGCCCGGGTAATGAACGAAACACAACGCACGCTGGTTCTGGAGGCCCTGGACCGCTTCGAAATCGAGGTTCCGTCGTGGGGGTTCGCCAACACCGGGACGCGATTCGGGAAATTCACTCAACTGGCCGCCGCCTCGACCATCGAAGAGAAGTTGAGCGACGCCGGACAGGTCCACCGCCACACCGGGTGTTGTCCCTCGGTGGCCGTGCATGTTCTTTGGGATTTCCCAAACGGGGTCTCCGATGCGAACGGGGTGGGACGGATTGCTTCGCGCTACGGAGTGCGCATCGGCTCCATCAACCCGAACGTGTTTCAGGACCAGTGTTATAAGCACGGCTCGCTCGGCAACCCGGACCCGGCGGTCCGTCAGGCGGCGCTCGATCACATGACCGGCTGCGCCCGCATCAGCGCCGCAACGGGCAGCAGGGATATCTCGCTCTGGTTTGCCGACGGCTCGAACTATCCCGGCACCCAGCATATCCGCAAACGGCGCCAGTGGTTCCTCGACGGGCTCCGCGCCCTCCACGGCCACCTCGGCGAGGGACAGCGGATGCTGGTGGAGTACAAGCCGTTCGAGCCGGCGTTTTATCACACCGATATTGCCGATTGGGGCATGGCCTTGCTGCTGGCGCGTGGGGCAGGGGATAAGGCGAAGGTCCTCGTCGATCTGGGCCATCACTACCAGGCGCAGAACATCGAACAGATCGTGGCCTGGCTGCTTGCCGAGGGAATGCTGGGTGGATTTCATTTCAATGACCGCCGCTACGCGGATGACGATCTCACCTTGGGGAGCATTGACCCTTACCAGCTCTTCCGCATTTTCCACGAGATCCGCTTCTGGGAATGGGAAACCGGAACGCGGGCGGACATCGCCTACATGATTGACCAAAGCCACAACCTGAAGGGAAAGATAGAGGCGATGATCCAAAGCGTGACTCGCGCTCAGGAGATCTACGCGAAGAGTCTGTTAGTCGATCACGCCGCGCTCGGCAAACACCAGGATGCGTGCAACCTCGTGGATGCCGAGGAATGCCTGCAGGAAGCATTTGCCTTGGACGTAAAGCCCCTGATTCTCGAATGGCGGCGCGGGCGCGGAGTTCCGGAGAATCCTTTGAAGGCCTTCCGCGAAAGCGGCTACCTGGAGCGCGTTACCGCTGACCGCGAAGCACGGAATCGCGGGGCGGTTGCAAGCTACGCCTGAGGCGCATTAGATTCCGAGGGGTTCCGCCGTTCGCGGGTCTTCGTGCCGCAGAGCGAATTTCAGGAATTGTTCCACCGGCGTGAGACTCAACTCCGCCGCACGCTGCAGCGTCAGCTTGCCTTCATGATGCAGAGCGAGCGCCAGCAGGCGGGTGAGTTCCGCCGATGAATTGGCGGAGTCTACACCGGCAGCCGCGATGAGTTCCGCCGGAATCTCGACTGTCACCGTTTCCATGCCTACACGGTAGCGCAACGGAAAGCTGGTGTCCGGCGGTTATGGCCGTGCGGAGTCCCGGGAAGGCTAAACAGCGCTCTGGGCGAGGCACTCCATCTCCGGCTTGAGTGCCGAAAGCGTACTCTCCAGCCGCCGCAAAGCATCCTCGACATGATCAAGGTTGCCCTGCCGCCCCATCATTTCCAGTGCGAACGCGGCCTGATGGGCGGATTCCGCCCCAAAGTTGCCGATGGAACCTTTCAAGCTGTGAGCGGAGCGCTCCAAAGCCTTCGCATCCCGGGCCTGCACCGCCGCACGCACGAAATTCAGTTGAGACGGATACTCCTCCAGAAAGAGCTGCGCCATTTCCTGTAGAAGTTCCGCATCGCCGCCAACCCGTGACAGGGCTATCGCGCGATCCAGAACAGCTAACTGATTTGGAAAATTCACTTAGTCTCCCTCGACGCCCTTCCCAATAGCCGCCGAAAACAAGATAATAAACCCGGCACGGTCATCCAGGCAACCACCATTCCGTCCGGATGGGGAAGAAGCGCCTTCAACCGCTTCTATCGGCTTGCCAGGCTGAGAACTTCATGGAAGAATCGGCCGAAGCCGCCAAAACTCTGAGAATGCATGATTTCACTCAATCCCTGCAATGCCGCGACCTGCTCCGCGTCCCGGAACAGAGGGCATATCCGCTTAGGGCGGGTTTTCCCCCAGACTGCGCTGTTGTACACTGTATTTTTGGGGAGGTGAGTCTTCTCGAGTAGATGGCTGGCTGAAACGTTGCCTTCTCTCGCTCTGCACAGGACCTGGTCCGGTCTTTTCAATCTCGTTTTCCCTGACTGCTGCCGGATTTGTGACACCGCGCTTACCAGCGTCACCCGGTATCCCGTTTGTCCGAAATGCCTTGACGGCGCCGCACCGCTCCAGGCGGATTACTTCTGCGCCAGTTGCCGCACCCCCTTCCTCACGCCCCACCCGCTCGATGAACAGGGGCGCTGTGGACTATGCCGCCGGGGGATGAACGGATTCGACAGCGCCTCCAGCTATGGCTTCTATGAGGGCTCTCTCCGCAAACTGATCCACCTGTACAAATACGCCGGTATCCATACCCTGGCCAAGCCGCTCGCCGGCTATCTGCTGGCGGCGCTGCCGCGGCAGGAACGCATCCATCTCATTGTCCCGGTGCCGATGCACTGGCGGCGAAAGTGGTCCCGCGGCTTCAACCAGTCGGAACTGTTGGCCCGGGAAGTCTCGCGGCGCACCGGTGTGCCCGTGGCGTCCGCATTGCGGCGCGCGAAGACGACTCCGCCGCAGGCCGGGCTCAGTGATCACGAACGCCGCGGAAACGTGACTGGCGCGTTCCGCTCCACCCGGAAACTCGAAGGGCGGCACGTCCTGTTGGTGGACGACGTGATGACCACCGGCGCCACCGTATCCGCCTGTGGCGCCGCGCTGAAGCGCAGTGGAGCCGCGCGCGTGACCGTGCTGACGCTGGCGCGAACGGATAGAAGAGGTTTTCCTTCAGGGCTTGACGCCCTGGCAAAATCGAACTTCGCTGGGGGATGGTAAATGTCCAGTCTGGACCGGTTGCATAATCCGGTGCTCGTGCTGAACGCGAGCTACGAACCCATCAACGTGTGCGCCGCGCGCCGCGCGCTCGTTCTGGTCTTGAAAGGCGTAGCCGCCGCCGAGGAGCACGCTAGCGCCTATGTGCATTCCTCGCTCCAGGCAATGCAGCTCCCCTCCGTCATCCGGCTGCTCGAATACCGGCGGATTCCCCACCAGAGCCGCGCCTTGTCGCGCAAGAATATTCTCCTCCGTGACCGTTATACCTGCCAGTATTGCGGCCGCACCATGCCCTCCGGCGAATTGACCTTGGATCACGTCCTGCCCCGTTCCCGCGCCGGCGAAAGCTCGTGGGAGAATCTCGTGGCCTGCTGCCATACCTGCAACAATCGCAAGGGCAACCGGACGCCGGACGAGGCGGGAATGAAGCTCCACCGCGCGCCGCATCCGTTTACGCTCCATACCAGCCGGCACCTCATGCGAATGCTCGCCAAGGGCGACACGCAGTGGCGGAAGTATTTGTTCTATTGAGGTTCGTTCGCCTCGAGGCTTTTCTTGTGCTTCGGCTTTTTTCGCAGCGTCTTGGGGACAATCACCTTTTCCACGGGCACTGTCCCGATCACATTGCGCGCCATGCGGCGCGCTTTCTTTCCGGCATCGGGTGGGGAGGGTTTCTTCCGTGGCATGGTCACTCGATCCGGCGGGGGTAGCGCTTCCGCATCCAGGCCACGAAGGAATCCGGCGCGGCCATGGTCGAAAGGCGTGGCTGGCGAACCAGGCTCCAGTCGCCAAATTGTTGTGATTCCTTGATTTCCAAGAGCGTTGTGGGCGGATCGAGGCGCCTTAGAAACTCCAGGTCGACAATGGCCGATCGGGCGTTCTTCGGGTCATCGCGCGGCTCGGACACAACGCGCGCGAACCCCACCACCGCCGGCTCGCCTCCGCTGTGATAGAGGAATACCAAGTCCCCCGCGTGCATCTGCCGGATGACGCGGACCGCCTGAGGATTCGTCACCCCGTCCCAAGTGGTCTTCTGTTCCCGCTCGAGATTGCCGATGGAGTAGGTGTCCGGATCTGTCTTGGCCAGGAAGAAGCTCATGCCCACTATTATGCAGAGAAACACGGCGCGGGCGGCAACAAATCAACAAATCGGGTGCTTAACCGTTTTGGGGATCGCGACCGGGGACCATGTTGTAGGCCTCAGCGGGTCGCAGAGCGTTGCGAATGCTGGCTTCCAGTTGACCGAGAGTGGGCTGAGCACGGCGGGGGAGATTCTTT
>JADLBG010000526.1 GCA_020847895.1 Bryobacterales bacterium | reverse complement strand
TGGGCATGCGCGCCGGAGACGGCGCCATCGACCGTGTGGAGCAGGACGGCAGCGGCCTCGTCTGCCACGTCATCGGAGGCGATGCGCCTCGCGGCATCTGCGGCAGCGGCCTGGTCGACGCCGCGGCAGTCTCGCTCACCACCGGGTCCCTGGCCGCAACCGGGCGCCTGTCCAATGGCGCGAAGTCCCTGCCGCTCGCCGGTCCGGTCGCCCTTTCGCAGGCCGACATCCGCGAACTCCAACTCGCCAAGGGCGCGGTCGCCGCCGGTCTGGAACTGCTCCGTCAGGAAGCCGCCGTCCACCCGTCCCAAGTCGCTTCTCTGCATCTTGCCGGCGCGTTCGGAAATTATGTCCGCGTCGACAGCGCCCGGCGGATCGGACTCCTTCCGCACTGGGACACGCCTGTCCATCCCATCGGCAACAGCGCCGTTCGCGGCACGCGCACGCTCCTGCTCAGCCCCTCCCGCCGCCAATCCCTCCTCGAGGGCCTGCTCCGGATCACCCGGCACGTCGAACTCGCGGCCAGCCCTGAATTTCAGGAGGCCTTCGTCGAAAACATGACCTTTCCTCAGTAGATGCGGACACCCCGGATCACCAATCCGGCGGCCGTCAGATACAACGCGCCCGTCAGCAGGAACGGCAGATCATAGCCGAACCGGTCCACGAGCGGCCCCACCACCGATTGCATCACCACGCCGCCCAACGTTCCCGCGGCCCCGGTAACGCCGTACAACACCGCTACATGCCGCGGCGGAGTCACTTCCGTGATCGCCGTATGCAGGTTCGAAGACCACGACGTATGCGCAAACAGCGCCACGCTCACCAGCCCGAGCGCCGCCCCGAAGCCGGGAACCACGCATGTCGCCGCTCCCGTCGCGCTTACCACCGCGGAAACCACCAGGACGCTTCTTCTGCTCCGGTCCAAACCCCAGCCGTGCTCGATCAGTTCGCTGCTTGCCCACGCCCCGAAAATCGCGCCCACCCCGGCGGCGAGAAAGGGAATCCACAGCCATTGCCCCACGGCGGCCAGTCCAAGCCCGCGCGCATCCTGAAAATACCCCGGCATCCAGAAGAGGTAGAAGTACCACGCCGAATCCGAACAGGCGCGCGCCAACAGCAGGCACACATACGAGCGCGACCGCAGCGCCGCTCGAAGCGGCACCCCGCCGCCTTCCTCACCTTCACGCGCGATCGCGGCAATCGCCGGCGCGGGGTCCGCGCTCCCAAGCTCGCGGCGAATCCGGCCATGCAGCGCGATCCACGGTGGAATCAGCAGCAATCCGAAGGCGCCCGTCGCGAGGAAAGCCACCCGCCACCCATAGGCGAGAGCAAGCCAGGCCGACACCGGAGGAGTGAGGAGACTGCCCACGCTCAGGGCCGATAACACCAGCCCGATCGCCTTGGCGCGCTGCTTGGGAGGAAACCACTCGGCAGCCCCGCGGATGGCCGCCGGATAGTAGCCGCCTTCCCCGATCCCGAGCAGAGCGCGGCATCCGGCCAGGCCCCAGATGCCCCGCGCCACCGCATGAAGCATGGCCGCCGCGGACCACACCAGCAGCGTCAGGCTGAACGTCCGCCGGCATCCCAGCAGGTCCGCCACGCGCCCGCCCACTACATAAGACAGCGTGTACGTGACGAGAAAGGCGTTCACCGCCATCGCATAGCCGGTGTTCGTCAGGCCGAGATCGCGGCGGATGGACGGCATCAACACGCCCAGCACGGCGCGGTCGAGGTAGTTTACCACCGAGCCGAGAAACAGCAGGGCCATCACGAACCACGCCAGATTTCGGACTTTGGCCTCCGTGGAGCGCGCTGTTATTTTTTCGTGTACCACTTTGGTCCTCGCGATGGCGGTCAGGGCTATACTACACCTAAACGGTTTTACATACCATGACTGATCGCCAACGCGTGCTTGCAACAATTCGTGGAGAAGCGCCGGACCGCATTCCCTGGATCCCGCGCATGGACTTCTGGCATCGGGCGCGGCTGCACCAGAACACGCTCCCTAGCGAACTGCGGCCGCTCACTCTGCCCCAGATCGCCGATCGCCTCGGCTTCGGCTGTTACTCCACCATCCCAGACTTCACCGATTGCGTGGAGGAAGACGACATGATCGACCGCGGCCTCGGCATCTTCCGTCTGCGTGCTCTCCCCTACCGCGTTCGCCTCCGCAACGTGGAACGCCGCGTGACACGTTCCGGGAGGGAGACCGTAGTCGAATACCACACTCCGAAAGGCGCCCTCCGCACGGCGTTTCTCTTCACGGAAGAAATGCTCGATGGCGGGGCCTCCATGTCCTGGCAAACGGAACTCCCCATCCGTAAACCGGAGGACTTCGATGCCGCCGGCTATCTCTTCGAGAATCTCGAGGTGGAACCGCAGTGGGAAGGCTACCTCGCCCGCCGTGATGAGGTGGGCGAACGCGGAGTGGTTGTCGGCTGGCTGGCCGGCACCGCCTGCCCCATTCACCACATCCTAAAGGAACTGATGACGGTGGAAACCTTCTACTACGCCCTGGCGGACTATCCCGAGAAAATTTTCCGCTTATGCGACCAGATGCAGCACCTGTACGCGAAGATTCAGGAGATCGGAGCGAACGGCCCGGCCGAAATTCTCCACCTCGGCGCCAATTATGACGACGCCATCACCTACCCCCAATTCTTCCGCCAACACATTCTGCCCGTTCTCAGAGACTATGCCGAGGTCCTGCACGGCAAAGGCAAATATCTGATGACCCATACCGACGGCGAGAACCGCCGCCTGATTCCGCTCTACCTCGAGGCCGGCTTCGACATCGCCGATTCCGTCTGCCCGCATCCCATGACGAGGCTGAGCCTGGATGAATACCTCGACGCCTTTGACGGGCGCATCAGCGTGTGGGGAGGCATCCCGTCCACCCTGTTGTGTCCGGACAGCACGCCGGAAGCCGAATTCCGGCGCAGCATCGACGCGTTGATCGAACGCCACGGGCACAGACCGCGCTTGATCCTCGGCGTGAGTGACATGGTGACCGCGGACGCAGCCGTCAGCCGGTTGGAGTACATCACGGACCGTGTGTCGCGGATTCAGTAACACAGCGCCATGGCGGCGCGCCATCTGCCTGCTCCTCCCATTCATGGTTCTGGCCCAGGAACCGTTGCCGAAGCTGTATCCGGTGGATGAAACTTCCCGCGATCCCTCGTTTCAGGCCTTCACCGGCAGGCTCCGCTCGGCCGTGGAATCGCACAGCAGGAAAGCCCTGCGGCGTTTGGTGGATGACGAGGTGGTAGTGGGTCCCGAGGAGACCGACAAGGGCTGGCGGAGGTTCATGGAGCGCTGGCGTCCCGATGACCCGCAAACGCCGCTATGGTCTGCTTTGGCCGATATGCTCCATCTCGGCTTTGTCCGCGAGCAGCCCAGCCTGTATCTGTCTCCCTATGTGGTGTGGCGTTTCCCGCGGCATCTGAACCGCCGCACTCACCTGGTGGTGGCAAGGGAGA
>JADLBG010000525.1 GCA_020847895.1 Bryobacterales bacterium | reverse complement strand
TGAACAAGGGTGGCACTACAAAGATAGGACCGGTCACCGCCACCATGACTCATGCACTCCATTCCTCTTCCATCCTCGAGGACGGGAAACTCATCTACGCCGGCGAGGCTGCGGGATACGTCATCGGGGTGCCGGACGGCCGCCGCGCCTATTTTGCAGGCGATACCACTGTTTTTGGCGACATGGCCCTGATTGCCGACCTCTACCAACCGGAACTCGCCTTTCTTCCCATCGGCGACTTGTACACGATGAGCCCGCGTGAAGCGGCGCTCGCCTGCCGCCTGGTGCATCCGAAGAAGGTCATCCCGATGCACTGGGGCACGTTCCCGCCCCTGACCGGCCGTCCCGAACAACTCGCGAAACTGCTGGGGGACACATCCGCTACCGAGGTCTGGCCCCTGGAACCCGGAAAAACGGTACACTGGTAACCCACCCATGTTTCCAGCGGCGGCTCTCGCTACTCTGGCGTGTCTCGCCGCGAGTCTGTTTGCGGGCATTCCGGTCAATGTCGAGACCATCCACATCCCCATGCGGGATGGGATCAAACTCGCGGCTAACCTGTTCCGACAGTCGAATTCCGGCCGGCTGCCCGCCATTTTGATTCGAACTCCGTACAACAAAGGTCATGACCTATCGCGCAACCAGAGGGTATTCGTCGAGGCGGGCTACGCCCTCGTCATTCAAGACGTACGGGGGCGCTATGAGTCCGATGGGGTGTTCGACCCGCTGTTCCAGGAAGTTCCGGACGCCGACGATACGCTGACATGGATCGCCCGGCAGCCGTGGTCGAACGGCAAGGTGGGCATGATGGGCGGATCGTACCTGGGTATTGTCCAATGGAAGGCGGCGCTCACGCGCAATCCCGCGCTGAAGGCGATCTTCCCGGTTGTCTCGGGGTGCGACGACTACCTGGACCGGTTCTATTCTCCGGGCGGGGCAATGAAACTGGGGCACCGGCTGTTGTGGCTCTCCGCGAACCTCAAGGCGCCCGGCTATAGACCGCCGGACTTTGCGGTTTTCACGCGCCACCTTCCTGTGCAGGATGCCGACCGTGTAGCCGTGGGCCGAAGCCTTCCCCTGTACCAGCAGGCTTCGGCGCACCCCTCGTACGATGGTTTCTGGAAATCGGTTTCCACGCTGGATAAGATCGCGTCTGTCCAAGTCCCTGTGTTCAATACCGGAGGCTGGTACGACAACTACGTGGAAAGCGATCTGGCCGCATTCTCCGCCCTGCGCAAACTCCACCGGGAGATCCACACGCTCGTCGGTCCCTGGGCGCACAACATGTCGATCCCGTTCGAGGAGATCAACTTCGGCCCACACTCGAGCGCGCCCATCCTGCGCATGCAATTGGATTGGTTTTCCCGCCTGCTGCGGGGCGAATCGGGCAAAGGGCATTTCCCGCCGTTGCGCATTTTCGTGATGGGGCGGAACGAGTGGCGGGACGAAGAGGAGTGGCCGCTGCGCCGGGCTGTGCCGACTCCGTTCTACTTTTCGAGCCGCAAAGGAGCTAACAGCCTGAACGGCGACGGATCGCTTCGCGCGCGTCCACCCCGCGGCAGCCGCGAGGATCGTTTCACTTACGACCCTTCGAATCCCGTGCCCACCCGGGGCGGCTCGACGTGCTGCAATCCGAAAGTCTTCCCATGGGGACCGATGGATCAAACCGTTGTGGAACGCCGCAAGGATGTGCTGGTGTACACCTCTTCCGCGCTGCGGAAGGATGTGGAGGTGACAGGGCCAATCAAGGCGGTCCTGTGGGTTTCCACTACTGCCCGCGATACGGACTTCACCGCCAAACTGGTTGACGTATTCCCGGACGGCCGCGCCTTCAACCTGACGGGAGGCATTCTCCGGTTGCGCTACCGCGACAGCCTCTGGAAGCCCGTTCCGGCCGAGCCGGCGAAGATCTATACGGTTACGGTGGACGCCGGGGTGACCAGCAACGTCTTCCGCGCCGGACACCGTATCCGGGTGGAGATTTCCTCGAGCAATTATCCCCATTACGACCGGAACCTGAACACCGGCCGCCCGAACAACTCGGAGACCCGAGCGATGCCTGCCAACCAGACGCTTTCTCTGGGGCAGGCGCATCCCTCCCATATTCTTCTTCCGGTTGTGCCCTAGAGGGAAGCAACGCTGGTTTGCTGGTAGCTTTTCATGCTATGCGGTACCGTTCGACGGCATCCTCATCGAGATCAATGCCCAGCCCCGGATCTTGCGGAATGTCGAGGTATCCGTCCTTGGCGCGCAGCTTCTGTCGTGTGATGGATTCGCGGAGGTTCGTTTCCTCCTCGGCCACAAATTCGCAAATGAGCGCATTGGGGACGGCATTCAGCCAGTGCAACGCCGCGGTAACGTTGATGTACGTGGTGAAGCCGTGGTTGGCTACGGGCAGGCCGCGATCCCAGGCGAGCGCGGCAATCTTCATCGCTTCCGTGAAGCCGCCGCAGCGTGTGAGATCCACCTGCACGACGTCGATGCGGCCTTTATCCATCAACTGCAGGAAGGTCTGGCGGCTGCTCTCTTCTTCGCCGGCTGCAATGCGGACAGGAGCCGATTCCGCGAGTTTGCGGTAGCCTTCGTAATCGTCCGGCCGCAGCGGCTCCTCGAGCCAAAAGATGCGGTGTTCGGAAAACGCGATGGCGCGCTGCAAGGCGGTCTTGGCGTCCCAGACAAGGCCTGCGTCGATCAGCAGGTCCGCGTCATCTCCTAATCCGCGCCGCGCCTCCCGCACGAGCGCGATGTCTGTCTTTTCCTCACGCCCCATTGGATCCCAACCGAATTTGACAGCGGTGAATCCATGACCCAGGAAACGCTTGGCCAGTTCACCGGTGGCGTATGGCGTGGGTCCAAAAAGAGAGCTGGCATAGCAGCGGATGCGATTGTGGAACCCGCCGCCAAGCAGCTTCCAAACAGGCAGCCCCAAGGCTTTGCCCTTGATGTCCCAAAGAGCCATGTCGATGCCGCTCATGGCATGAATACCGATTCCGCTGCGTCCGGCGTAGATGTTGGCGCGATACATCTTGTGCCAGATCTTCTCTGTCTCGAACGGATCCTCTCCGATGACAATCTGCCCGAGCCCGGCGGTGCAGGTGTGGGAAAAAGGCCCGTCGATGGCTCCTTTGACGGCAAGCGGACTGGAATCCACCTCGCCAATCCCGGTAATGCCCTCGTCGGTTTCCACGCGGACAATGAGGGCGTCCTGGCCGCTGTCGCATTGCCACTTGACTTCCGGCAGACGGAGGTAGACTGCTTCGACTCTGGTGATCTTCATCAGTGCCGAGTATACCGTGGAGGTGGCCCTGGAATCGTGCAAACCCCGCTCACTTGCTGCCGCATATCACCCCGGTGGGCCAAGCTTCCGAGAGGACCGAAGGGGAGGGCGTAGCGCACCATGTCCATCATCCATACGCCGCCTTCCGTTTTGCGGAAACGGTGCGTGTGGCGCCAAAGCTTGGATGGGCCGCGGACCTGTACGTCCGTGAACAGATAAGGCGGCGCCCAGGCCTCGGTGGCCGTCTTCCACCGCACAGGGACCCGGCGAATCCGGAGCGGATAGTCGATTTCCGCGCCGGGGCGCATTTCCATCGGTTCTAGGGTGAGATAAGCAACAAGAGTTGTGGGGCGAGAGCGGCACAGTGGTACAATAGCGGTTTCGGGCTGTGGCGCAGCCTGGCTAGCGCGCTTGCTTGGGGTGCAAGAGGTCCCGGGTTCAAATCCCGGCAGCCCGACCAGATAAGGTAGTTTACTTTCCTATCACTTACACGGACTCGACAGTGATCGAATGCTGGTGTGGAGTCCGTTGTGAGGTCCAAACGAGGTCCAAATTTCCAGATTCTGGCGATGTGGGCATAGTGCGCGTGGACCTCACGCGGCCACAACGCCTAAAACTAGTATCTAAATGCAGGGCGGCACAGTGGCCTTGTACCCCTTGTAGTGATCGGGTGATTTTTCCGGCATCTTCCGTTGAGAAGAAGAAGTTTGGCTCCTATATAGGCAGATCCGCCTTTCTGACAGAGACCTGTGACCTACCGGGTTTCCATAATGGCCGGCCATTCCCGAGGGCGTCCGAGCTAAACACCATCGGATTCCTAAACGGTAGCCGACTTAATCGCGGGAAATCCGCTGACACCTCGGTCGGCCACACGAACCGAAGCCGGGCTGGCCGGCAGAATCCGGGCTCGACGGCTTTCGGGGTGGCGTCCAGCCATACGGTGCAACCGGGGCATGGAAGCCGACTCGGCCCGGCTACCACAGAGCCGCCCCCGCCCGGACACCCGCCCTGTTCGGCGAATTGAACTTATTGTGAAAGCCCGAGCTTCTTGCGAATCGCCCCGAGCCGCGGATCGCCGCGGATCAACGTCATTTCCGGATAGTTCAGGAGACGGCCGATCCGCCCTGGGCCAAGCGCCGAAGCGCGGTCCAGTGCGTCTAATGTACGTACTCTATCGCCCAAGCCGGCGAAAATCAGTGCTTGTTGAATGGGATCCGACGACAGGACGGCCGCGAGTTTTTCCGCTTCCTCGACACGACCGGCCCGCGCATAGGCATAGCCGAGATAGCCCTGATCGTATGCAGTGGCGAGGAACTGGATCGCTTCACTGGTTCTGCCTTGCCATAGCCGAACCCGACCCAGGCAGTCGCTCTTGAGCGAAAAACCCGCCGGCAAGTTCTCGCACAGCCTGGCCGCCTCCTCGTGTCGGCCGCTGGAAATCAGCACGAAGGCCAGCGTCTGGCAAATCTCAGGTGAAAGCGGATCGTTTTTCTGCGCGACGCGAAGCTGCCGAAGTGCCTCCTTGAGCCGGCCGAGCGGGAAGAGAACAGACATGGCGAAATTAACATATGATCGCGAGTGATTGGGGTCGAGTTGGATGGCGCGGCGAAAGCTCGCTGCCGATTGTGCCCATTGCGCATCGCGCGCATGGACCATGGCGACAGCCTCCTGCGCTTCGGCCGACAGGGGATCCAATTCAATCGCCTTTCCCGCAGCGGCCCGCATTTTGTTCAGTTCATCAGCAGGAAGAAAACGGAATTGCCCCGACCGGACCGTGTGCGCAATGGCAAGGCCTGCGTACGCAGGAGCAAATGAGGGGTCTTTGGCGACCGCTTCCTCGAACGCAGCTATGCTTTCATCGTAGCCACTTAGGCCGTGCTGAATCGGCAGAGCGCGAGCACGCAAATATAGATCGTAGACGGCAGCGTTCGTCTCATACCGCCGGCGCCCGCGCCCGAGCTTCAACCGTAAGCTGTTGACAATACCCCGGCAAATTTCATCTTGGATGGCCAGGATGTCCATCAACTGCCGGTCGTACCTGTCCGACCACACGGGAAAGTCGTCGTGTGCCCGAACCAAGCGGGCGTTGATCCGCACTTGCTGGCCGGCGTGCACGACCGAGCCTTCCAAGATGTATTCGGCCGCCAGTTGCTTTCCTGCGTCCCGCATGTTTCGGGGCTTGCCTTTGAACGCGAACGACGAGGTTTGGGAGCGAACCGCGAGCCCTTCAATGATCGACAACTGGCGAATGGTCTCGTCCGTGAGGCCGTCGGCGAAGTAATCGTCCCCGGGTTCGTGATTCCGGTTTTCGAACGGCAGAACTGCAATAGCGATGGGCTCTCTGTTGCGCTGGGCCCGCCACCAGCCCAGGCCTACGGCAATCGTGAAACCCGCCACGCCGACCGCTAACGCTAACCAGAACCACTTCGGGCCGGCTCTCGGGCGGTCAGCCGTCGTTTCTCTGCCACGAATCCGGGGTATATAGCCGCCCTTGGGGACATCAATCGTCAGCGGATCGTCCTTGCCTTGGCCCAGGTAGTATTCGGCCAGCCGCGCCCGGAGCCGTGCGGCTTCGGTGCGCACAATTGGATCGTGCTTCGGATCGTAATCGGGCCGGCGACCGAAAACCTCGACACCAATCGAGCATTCCTTGAGTTCGTGATCTCCGCCCTCGAGGTGCCGTTCGACAACGAAACGTACGAACTGGGAAAGGCGCTCGTTTCGCACAAAACCGGGGCTCTTGAGAATCCGTTCCACCTGCTGCCGAACGGCTTGGCCGTCAGATTCGACCGCCATCGAGAATCCCTCTGTTTTCAGTACCGAGCGAGGGTATTACACCCTGTTCGTACCCATTCCGACTTGTTCATCCGGCGGGGTAACGGTAGTATACCGCAATGGGAGGCCGCGTGGTGCTGAAAACAAGGCCACGAAGTCACGAGGCAGCATGCTTTCACGATTCGCTGACGGCCGAGGCTTCGAGCGGCATCTGTCACCCGCGGGAGCGAAAACGATGATTCGGGGACCAGCCACCTGTCCTTTGGCAGTTCTATTCGGCGTAGTCATCCTTAGCCTGAATTCCGAAGTTAGAGATCCTTTCGCGTCACTATGACATCCTTTTGGTGCGCTCGCGACGGTCAGGTCTGAAGCACCGGATCGGACTTCGGCGAAGTTGGAAATTCACAGGCCAGGATCTT
>JADLBG010000524.1 GCA_020847895.1 Bryobacterales bacterium | reverse complement strand
CTCCACGGCTTTCGCGCCCATGAGTACGACATCCTCGTGGGCACCCAGATGATCGCCAAGGGACACGATATTCCCAACGTCACGCTGGTCGGCGTGGTCTCGGCGGATATCGGACTCGGTATGCCCGATTTTCGCGCCGCCGAGCGCACCTTCCAACTGCTGACGCAGGTTGCCGGACGCGCCGGGCGCGGCCACGTGCCGGGAGTAGTCATCGTCCAGACCATCAACTCCGATCATTACGCCGTCCGCTTCGCCGCTCTCCAGGATTACCGGCAGTTCTACGAAAAAGAGATCCAGTTCCGCCGCATGATGCGCTATCCCCCCTTCGCCGCCCTTGCCAACGTCATGGTTCGCAGCCGCAGCCAGCAGCAGGCCCTCGAAATGAGCGCCGAAATCGGCAACTTCTTCGGTCCCTCGCCTCGGGATCTGAAAATCCTCGGCCCCGCCGAGGCGCCGATTTCCCGCCTCAAAGAGTAGTTTCGCTATCAACTGCTGCTCAAAGCCGTCAACCGCAAACGGCTCAACGAACTGCTTCACAGCCTGCGCGCCTTCGCCGAACAGCGCCACTGGCCGCCTACCTCTCTCGTCATTGACGTCGATCCGCTCAGTCTGTTGTAATCGCGGGAACCGTGCGGGACTTTGAAACCATCAATGAGAATCTGCGAAACGCTCTCGCCGCCTTCTCCCACGTACGCCATTCCGGCGAGGTCGCCGCGGCGCCTGGCGTCAGCCTCGTCCACGCCGGAGTCAACTACAGCCTCTTCAATACCGCATTGCTCACCGAATCCGTTCCCGGCGGCCCGGTTCCTTTCAAAAACGTGTTGGATGAAGCCGAGAGTTTCTTCGAGCAGCGCTCCGCTCCATGGTCGCTGTGGTTTTGCGACGAGCTGTTTACTGCCTCGGAACGCCGGCGCTCGCGCATCTCCATGGCCATCCGTGGACTGCGCCTCATGATGGAAGCCCCCGGCATGATCGCCCGCCAGATCAGCGAACCCGATCGCGCCCTGCCTGAGTTTGACTGCTGCCCCGTGGGCGACGCCCGCACCCGCTCCGATTTCAGCCGCATCATGTCCGAGGCATTTCAAGTTCCGCCCGGCATGGCGGACGATGTGTACGCCGGTGAGCGGCTGTGGCAGGGGCCTTTGCGGGGCTTCATCGCCTATGTGGACGACAAGCCCGTATCGACAACCGGCATCGTCCTCGGCGGGGATTCCATTGGCGTTTATGCCGTGGCCACGATGCCGCGGATGCAGCGCAGAGGCTACGGCGAAGCGCTCATGCGGCGCGCGATTCACCAGGTTCGCCTCGAAACAGGCATCACCCGCAGCGTCCTCCAATCAAGCGCCGCCGGCTATCAACTCTACCTCCGCATGGGTTACCGCAACGTGACGCGTTTCTCCGTCTATATTAAGGCGTAGGAATATGAAACCACACCAGTCACAACGCCGCGCCGCCGCTGGCCGGAACATCCGATGCGAAGGCTGTGGCGAACTCTCGCCTGGCTATGACATCGTTAATTTCACTTCCGCCGGGGCTCTCCGCAAATCCTTGTGTACACGGTGCTTCAATCAGCAGGTTGCCGCGCTCGATGGACTGGAACGCTTCGAGCATGTCCGTTTCGAACCTGTAAACATTACCGGGCGTGATCGGAGAGTCCACACGTTCCACTTTCGCACGCGCTTGTTAGGGCCTGACGTCGCCATCGATGCTTTCGAGTTGCGCAAGGGCGTCCCCGCCGGTTATCAGTTTCAGATCATCGGCGATGCCGAGGAAGATCTCCTGGCCCTTCTGGGCCGCTTGCTCGAAAAGATTCGCCGCGCCCTCTCCATTCAGCATCTTTCCAAGGGCAGGTTCGGGCTCCAGATCAAAGACCGCGCCATCCGCGGCCGGATTACTTCCGTTTCCGATTCGGGCGATTATGTCCCTCTGCTCGTCGTGGACGGCCGGGAGATCACCTGGGAAGAATTCGGCAGGATGTGTCTGACTTTCGAAGGCTGGCATTTTCAACTCAAGATGTTCGACAAAAGCGAAGAACCGTGATTCCCGCATGTACGCGCCGCAGGCAGTGCTAGAATCGTCACTTCATGCCGGAATACGCAATTGGAGTGGATCTCGGCGGTACGAATCTCAAAGCCGCCGCCATTGCGTCCAGCGGCGAGATGCTGGACCGCACCAACGCGACTACGGACCTCACCCAGGGGCCCGAGCGCGTCGTTGACGACATCGTCGCCTGCATCGAATCCCTTCGCGACCGCTTTGCCGGCTCGCGCCTCGCCGGCGTCGGCATCGGTGTGCCCGGATTCATCCGCATGGCCGAAGGCTTCATCGTCGGCTCCCACAACCTGCCTCCTCTCAACAACTACCCCATCCGGGACGCCATTGAAAAACGTCTCGGAACCCAGGTGTTCCTCGAGAATGACGCCAACGCCGCCGCCCTCGGCGAGAAGTGGATGGGCGCGGGCCGCGATGTCGAGGATCTGGTGTTGCTCACTCTGGGCACGGGCATCGGGGGCGGAGTCATCTCGCGCGGACGCGTAATGCACGGCTTCGTGGGAATGGCGGCCGAACTGGGGCACATCACCGTGGTCCCGAATGGCAATCCTTGCGGCTGCGGTAATCGCGGATGTGTGGAAAAACACGCTTCCGCAACCGCCATCGAGAGTATGGCCAACCTGCTCGCCCTCGGCCAGAATCTCTCCGCCAAGGATGTCTACGATCTTGCTGTCGCCGGCGAGGAACGGGCGCGCGCCATCTTCAAGACGATGGGCCAATGCCTGGGTATCGCAATTGCCAGTCTCATCAATATCTTCAATTACCCGCTCTATCTGATGAGCGGCGGCGTGCTGGCTGCCTGGGATTATTTCTATCCGGCGCTGCTCGAAGAAGTCCGGTGGCGCAGTTTTACCTTCCGCAACACAAACACGAGGATTGAAAAAGCGCTTCTTGGAAGTGAGGCAGGGCTCTACGGTGCCGCCTATCTTCCCGTGCAGGCGCAACTGACTACCAGACACTGAGCGCCTGGGGAGGGTCCGAAATTGAAGTTTTCACCGCTGTTGCTCGGCTTATGTTTGTTGTCCATCCATTCGCCGGCCGGGGCCGCCTCCGCGAAGGTGTTTGCCGGAGCCCGTATTTTTGACGGCGCGGGACGCGCCGTAATCGAGAACGGAACCGTCATCGTCCAGGACGGCCGCATTACCGCCATCGGCCCTTCGAACAAAATCAAACCACCCAAGGGCGCCCAAACCATCAACCTCACCGGCAAGACCATCACTCCCGGCCTCATCAACTCCCACGGGCATGTCTCCGACGTGGAAGGAAAAGGCACGGGAGCCTCCGAAGAAGGCGTCCGCCAACAACTCGCTCTCTTCAGCCGCTACGGAATCACCACTGTCGTCAGCCTCGGCGGCGAGGAAGAGGCGGCATTCCGTGTGAGAGATGCGCAGGAAACCCCTGCGCTTTCCCATGCCCGCATCTACCTGGCCGGAACAGTCATTGTCGCCAAGACCCCCGAAGAAGGTCGGCGGATGGTGGACAATGTCGCCGCTGCCAGGCCAAACCTCATTAAGATCCGCGTCGATGACAACCTCGGCACAACACGCAAGATTCCGCCGGATGTCTACCGTGCTGTCATCGACGAGGCCCACAAGCAACGCCTCCCCCTCGCCGTACATTTCTTCTATCTCGACGACGCTAAGGACCTGGCGCGCTCCGGAGCCGATTTCCTGGCGCACAGCGTCCGCGACAAGCCTGTCGACGACGAGTTCCTCTCGCTCGTCAAAAGCCGGAACATCCCCTATTGCCCCACGCTCACCCGCGAATTGTCCACCTTCGTCTACGAAGACATCCCCGCTTTCTTCACGGATCCTTTCTTTCTGCGCGAGGCCAGGCCGCAAGTGATTGCCGCGTTGAAAGACCCCGCCCGTCAGCAGGCGATGCGCGTCAACAAAATGAGCCAGGCCTACAAGGCTGCGTTGCCCACCGCCAGTAGCAATCTCAAGAAACTGGCCGATGCCGGCGTTCCGATCCTCATGGGCACCGATTCCGGAGCCACCGCCGCCCGCTTCGAGGGCTACTTCGAACATCTGGAAATGCAGATGATGGCCGATGCTGGAATGTCGCCCAGGGAGATTCTCCTCTCGGCCACCGGTGTTCCCGCCAGAGCCCTTAAACTGAAGGATATCGGGACCCTCGAGAAGGGGAAATGGGCTGACCTCGTGGTCTACGACAGGAACCCGCTCGAGGATATCGAAAACACGAAAACGATCACGGCGGTGTATATCGCCGGGAATGAGGTGAAAAGGTAAGTGATGCCCCAAGCAGTTGTCCGCCCGGATAGCTCCGAATACGCCGGATATTACGCCAGGTACGTGCAGATTGTAGGCGATGGCGATGTAAGGATGACGTTGCAATCCCAGGTGGAAGAGACGCTCGCCACCCTGCGCGCCCTTACTCCCGAGCAGACCTTCAAACGCTACGCCGACGGGAAATGGAGCATCCGCGAGGTGGTGGGCCATATCATCGACGCCGAGCGCATCTTCGCCTACCGGGCCTTGCGATTCGCCCGGAATGACCAGACGCCGCTGCACGGCTTCGAGCAGGACGGCTACATCGCACCCGGGCGCTTCGACGAACGGCCATGGGAGGACCTCCTCGAGGAACTCGAAGTCGTGCGCCGCGGCACCCTGCTGCTGCTCGGCGGTTTCGATGAAGCGGCGTGGCTGCGCCGCGGCGTGGCGAGCGGAGCCGAAATCACCGTGCGCGCGCTGGCCTATGTGATTGCCGGTCACGAACTCCATCACATGAAGATTGTGCGGGAGCGCTATTTAACGCAGGAAATCCAGCCGGGCCGGCGAGTGTCCTCACCTGAGATACAGTAAAGTAGCGAGGTGTTCTGATGCCCGCTGTCCGCAACGCTTTACTCGTCCTCTTAACGGCGCAGGTCCTGTTTTCCGAAGGGCCGTATCTTCCAACCACCGAATCACTGCGCACGCACAAAGCGCCACAGTGGTACGAAGACGCGAAGTTCGGCATCTTCATCCACTGGGGTCCCTATGCCGTGCCCGCCTATCACGAGTGGTATGTCGAGTTCATCAGTCCCAAGGCGAATTTTGGATTCATGTTCGGCGGTCCGCCCTATGTGAGCACGCGCGGCGATCTGCCGGAAACGCTGTTCCTTTCCAAGACGCGCGCCGCGGCCGTCGAGTATCATCGCAAGAACTGGGGCGCGGATTTCCCCTACGACAACTTTATCCCCATGTTCCGGGCGGAGAAGTTCCATCCGGAGGCGTGGGCGGCGTTGTTTAAGGAATCGGGCGCGCGCTACGTCGTTCTCACGGCCAAACATGGGGATGAGTTCGCGATGTGGCGCAGCAAGGTCACCACGCGGAATGCGGTTGACATGGGTCCCAAGCGCGATATCGCCGGGGATCTGGCGCGGTCGGTTCGCTCCGCGGGGATGAAGATGGGCTTTTATCACAACACCACCTACACGTTTTGGGATGCGCGATTTCCGGGGCGCGACTGGGTGGACTACATGAATCGCTCGATCCGCGAATTGATCGACCTGTATCATCCGAGCGTGCTCTGGGGCGATGTGCACGACGGCCCGGTGCGCGATGCGCAAGGCAAGCTGCTTCCGGCCGATTATTGGGGCGCGAAGCAAGTGCTGGCGTATTTCTACAACCGTTCCGATCCCGCGGGCGGGGTGGCCGCCAATGACCGGTGGGGGCAGGACGTGGATGGCAAGTATCTGGGCGATTTCGCGACTCCGGAGCGCACCCGCATGACTCAGATCCGGACCGATAAATGGGAGACGTGCGACTCGCTGGATCCCACTTCCTGGGGTTACAACCGGAATCTGCCCCAGAGCGACTACATGACGCCCAACCAGGTGGTGGATTACCTGGTGGACGTGGTGAGCAAGAACGGCAATCTGCTGATCAACATCGGACCCCGCGCGGACGGAACGATTCCCGAGGTGATGCAATCCTGCCTGCGCAGCGTGGGCGAATGGCTGAAAGTGAACGGGGAGGCCATCTACGGCACACGCTACTGGGACACCTACCGGGACGGGGACGTGCGATTCACCCGCAAGGGCGACACGCTGTACGCCATCGCTCTCGAGTGGCCTGAAGAGAATCTCCGCCTGACGTCGTTAGCGGGAAAACCCGTGGCCAAGGTCGACATGCTCGGCCTCGACGAACCCGTGAAGTGGCGGCAGCAGAGCGATGCCCTGATCATCGAACCGCCGGGAAGGCGTCCGTGCAAGTACGCGTACACGTTCCGCATTCACCTGAGGCCGAAGCGGTGACGGGGCGCGGCGCGAACTGCCTGGCCAAACTCGAGCGCATGAACCGCGCCCTGCGCCACCAGGAATCCGATCGTGTTCCGGTGAGCGACTTCTTCTGGAGTTCGTTTCTCGAACGCTGGCGGAGGGAGTTGGGGTTGCCGGCGAGCGCGGACATCTACGAGTACTACGATCTGGACTGGCGGCAGGCGACGCCGAACGTCGATCCGCACATCCGGCCGTTCGAAATCCTGGAGGAGAACGATGAGGAGGTGATTGTCCGCACGGGGTTCGGCGCGGTCATCCGCAAGCGCTTCGATCAGCCGATGCCCGCGTTTCTACGGTTCGAAACGGACACGATCGACAAGATGCTGGCCTTCCGGTTCGACGATGCCTGGGATGAGCGGCGCTACTTCTCGGCGGGGGATGACCAGATCAACGGGGTGGGCGATGTCTTTGCCCGCCGAACGGAAGCCTGGCTGGAGCGGGTGAAAGCCGTGCACGGCGAGTTTCCGATTTACGGGGGTGTGTGCGAAGGACATGAGACGCTGTGGCGCATCATCGGTCCGGAGAATACATTGATGTGGATCGGCGAATATCCGGACGAGGTGGGGCGGTTCGTGGAACGGATCAACGCGTTCTCGCTGGAAGTGGTCAAGGCGCAAATCAAGGCCGCGGGCGGGCGGTTGGATGGGATGGTGATCTGGGGCGACGTGGCCTATCGCAAGGGCTGTCTGTTCTCGCCGGATTATTGGCGGAAGTATTTCAAGCCCGGCGTGAAAGCGCTGGTGGATGAGTGTCACCGGCACGGTCTGCCTGTCATCTACCATGGCTGCGGCAACGTGAACCGGATCTTCGAGGAGTTCATCGAGGTTGGCATCGACGCCTACAATCCGCTCGAGGCGAAAGCCGGCATGGATGTGATTGACCTCCGCCGGCGGTTCGGCCACCGCATTGCGTTCTGCGGGAACATGGATGTGGTCGTGTGGGCCGGCGGGGACCGGGAATTGCTTCGCCGCACCGTGCTTACCAAGCTCAACGCCGCCAAAGGCGGAGGGTACATCTTTCAATCCGACCACTCGGTTCCGAGCAACGTTTCCGGCGCCGACTATGAATACGTGGTCAACCTGGTGCGCAAGCAGGGGCGGTATCCGCTCGATCTGGAGGAGTGCGACGTGGCGCTGTGAAGCGTCAGTTTGGGGAGCTTTCCATATAGCGGTGGATGCGGGCGAGGGCTTCCATGAGGTTCTCGTAAGAGTTCGCAATGGAGAAGCGCAAATAGCCTTCCCCATAGGCTCCGAAGGCCGTTCCTGAGAGGCATGCGACGCCCGCTTCCTGTAAGAGGGCATCGGCGAGTTCTCTCGAGGAGCGGCCTGTGCCGGTGATGTTGGGGAATGCGTAAAACGCCCCTTCGGGCGTGGGGCAGCGGAATCCCGGCAGAGCGTTCAATCCGGCGATGAAGGCATCGCGGCGGCGGCGGAACTCGCCGACCATCCGCTCCACGGCATCCTGCGGGCCGGTGAGCGCGGCCATGCCCGCGCGCTGGGTAAAACTGGCCGTGCAGGAGTTTGAATTGACCATCAACTTGCTCACGGCCTCGGCCAGCCACGCCGGCATCACGCCGTAGCCCAGACGCCATCCGGTCATCGCATAGGTCTTCGAGAACCCGTCGAGGATGATGGTCTTTTCGGCCATGCCCGGCTGATTCGCGATGGATGCGGGCGCGTCACCGTAATAGATGCGGGAGTAGATCTCGTCGGAGAGTACGATCAGATCGCGGTCCCGGACGAGATCGGCGATTTCGACGATGTCCTCCTTCGGGATGACGCCTCCGGTGGGGTTCTGCGGGGAGTTGATGATGAGGAGCTTCGTTTTCTCCGTCAGGCGCTCTCGGAGGATGTTGAGATCGAAGGAGAAGCCGCGGTCCTCGACGAGCGGGACGTAGACTCCCGTCGCGCCGAGAAAGCGCACCATCGACTCATAGATGGGAAAGCCGGGGTTGGGGAAGATGACTTCATCGCCAGGTTCGAGAAGGGCCAGCATGGGAAAAAAGAGGATTGGTTTCCCGCCTGGGACGACGCAGACATTTTCTGCGCCGGCGCGGATGCCGCGGGTGCGGCTGATATAGTCCGCGATGATCTGGCGGAAATCGAGGTAGCCCGGGGTTGGTCCGTAGTGCGTCCAGCCCTCGTCGAGGGCTTTCTTTCCGGCTTCGATGATGTGACGCGGGGTCTCGAAATCGGGTTCACCTATTTCGAGGTGAATGACGCTGCGGCCCTGCGCTTCGAGGGCGCGGGCTTTTTGCAGTACTTCAAAGGCGCCCTCGACAAGGATGCGGTTCATGCGATCGGCGAGTTTCATGATGGTGAGGGGAATAACGCCTGACCTCGACGCTCCCTCTAAATCATAGCCCCGCAAGGCTCCCCACGCCGAGCGCAATCTTGCCGCGGTGTCTGCCGCAGTCGGAGAGAAGTCAGGCGCGGCGGCTCGATCGGGCCTGCACCACCCGCTGCGGTTCGATGGCAGCCGCTTGAGTGAGGGCGTGGTTCAGATTGAACAGCGATTGGTCCATGAGTTCCGCCATGGCTTGCATCGGGAGCCCTTCGGCGTCCTTGAAGAAGCCGAGTTTGCTGTCCGTGGAGGAGAAGTCGACACGGATCCAATCTCCGCGGCGGATCTGGTCCGTGGCAATCAGGTTGGACATCGGCTGCACAAGCAGCCGCTCGATGGAACGCTTCAAGTGACGGGCCCCGTACTTGCTGTCGGTACCCTCCTTGAGCAGAAACTCCTTGGCCTGGTCAGTAGCGGTAAAGACGAACGGGTTATCCCCGGCGTTATTGAGAACCCGCTGCTGCACCAGGCCGAGTTCGATGTCGAGGATCTTGCGCAGTTCGGCCTCGCCGAGAGGGCGAAAGACCACCGTCTTGTCCAGGCGGTTCATGAATTCCGGAGTGAACTTGCGCCGCGCGGCATCAATGCCTGTGCGGGAGATCTTCGCCGCCGTTTGCTCGTCCATCTTTGCGGACTTCGAGCGCGCGACGCTGTCCAGAGAATGGAACCCGAGCCGTGGAGAGAGGATGGAATTCATCTCGGAAGCGCCGAGGTTGCTGGTCATGAAGATCATGGCTTTGCTGAAGTCGACGCGGCGGTTGTCGCCGAGGGTGAGGGTGGCCTTATCGAGGATTCCCAGGAGAAGGTTCCAGAGGGCATCGCTCGCCTTTTCGATTTCGTCGAAGAGGACAAAGCTGATCTTGCAGGCATCGGTGTGATAGAGGTTGAGCACTTCCTGGCTGAGGAGGGGATGGGTTTCGCGATGTCCGAGATAGCCTGGGGGCGAGCCGATGAGTTTGGCGATTTCATGGCTGTGCTGGAATTCGGCACAATCAATCTTGATGACGGCGCGCGAGTTTCCCACCAGGCTCTCGGCGGTGGCTTCAACGATGCGCGTCTTGCCGGACCCCGTGGGGCCGAGGAAAAGAAAATTGCCGATGGGGCGGCCCGGCGGTGTCATTCCCGTCAAGTAGAGTTGGTAGATGTTGACAATCTGGTCGATTGCGTCATCCTGGCCGACGATGAATCGCCGCAACCGGCGATCAAACGATTCTGCTTCGCGCCCCGTACGGGATGCATCGAGCGGGATACCTAACTTCGTCATTGGTACATCTCCCCTAAACCTGCCATCTGGGCCAAACCAACCCGAGCCAGCCCGAGCGCGCTTGTCGCCCCTCGCCGCGGCAATGTCATCCGTCTTTCTCCACGTGCCTCCGAGACATTCCCGCAGCAAGCGCGCTTCCAATCCTTTCCCTGACCCTTTGTAGTCCAATGCAAATCCCTCGCCTTCTGTTATTTAGCCGGCTTCGACGGACGAATTTCCACCCGGCTCACCATGCTTCGTTCCGGCATTTCCAAAACCATCCGTACCACTTCGGCCACGTCCTCGGGCTGAATCTTCCAATCGGCCTTGTTCGCTGAGCCGAAAAACTCGGTTGCCACGCTTCCCGGCATCACGGAGCACACTCTTACGTTATCGGCACGATGGTCAAGCATCAGCGCCTCAGTGAAACCATTCAAGCCGAACTTGCTGGCGTTGTAGGCGCCGCCGCCGGCGAATGCGTTCTTCCCGGCAAGACTCGAGATGTTCACCACAAACCCTCCATTCCCCT
>JADLBG010000523.1 GCA_020847895.1 Bryobacterales bacterium | reverse complement strand
CGGAGGCGGCATGAAGCCCGGACTCACCTTCGGAGCCACCGACGACTTCAGCTACAACATCACCGAAAACCCCGTCCACGTCCACGACCTCCACGCCACCATGCTCTACGCCCTCGGCATCGACCACCTCCGCCTCACCTTCAAGTTCCAGGGCCGCCACTTCCGCCTCACCGACACCCAGGGCAACGTCGTCAAACCGCTCCTTGCATAGTACAGTCGCGGGCACACACAAAAAAGCCGCATGCCCGGGGAGCGGAGCATGCGGCGCAATTCGACGATGGCGGTCCGGCTAAAACTCCAGCCGCAATCCCATCGAAATGATCCGCTGCCCGATCTGGGGAGCGGAAACACGGCCGAAATTCGGATTCGAGTACACGCCGTTTGCCGATAGCGTGCCGATCACTCCGTTCACTCCACCGAAATCCGTGCGGTTGAACGCGTTGATTGCATCCGCCCGGTATTGCAGCCGGATCGACTCGGTGAAGTTGAAGTTCTTCTGGATCGAGATATTCTCGCTGCGGTACCAGGGGTTCCGGAACCTGCTGTCATAAAACGACGAAGTTCCCATCGTATAGGCCGGCGCCACGACATAAGGAGCGTTCGCCCCGCTGTTGATCCAGCGGACATTCGGATTATTCGGATCGAGATCGGTGCTCGAAACTCCGGTCCGGATCGGACTGCCCGTGGCGTTCGCCTTGGTGACCGCGCTGAATAACGACCCGGCGCCGAGTGGATTGCCCGGAGTGCTGATCTGCACCAGGCCTCCGCTGCGATACTGCTGGGCAGCCGAGAGGATCCATCCACCCACGGCCAGGTTCACATAGCGGTTGGCGCTGCCCATGAACTTCTTCCCCTTGCCGAACGGCAATTGGTAGGTGCTCAGGATATTGACGACATGCGGGTAATCCCAGGGCTGATACGACTTGCCATCGGGGATGTTATAAGCGTCCTGCGTGTTCACCTGTGTCTGTGTGAAGATCTGGCGGTACGTCATCAGCGAAAGGCTCTTCGACCACACCCACGAACCGATCAACTGGAAGTCGCCGAAGCGCCGTTCCACCTTCGTTTGCAGAGCGTCGTACCATGTCTGCCCCATGGCTGAATTGCCATCATAGATGTTGCCGTATTGGGGGAATGGGCGCAGGGACTGTGCCAGCGTGGCGCCGCCGCCCCATCCCTTCGCGAATCCGGGGAACGGCTCCTTGTAGCCCGCGGCCACCACCGCCGGATCGTTGATATTCTTCGAAAGCAGCGAGCCAAGCGCCAGGTAGCTGGCGGGAAGCTGGTTAATGAATACCGACGAAGCAAGCCCATGCCCGCGGTTGCCCACATATCCCACCTCGACCAGGAATCTGCGAACCTCCCGCTGGACGGTGAAACTCCAGTTGTAAATCCGCGGCGCTTTTCCGTAGTTCGGACCCATCCGGTAGATGCCGTTGACAAAGTTGTCGAAGCTCGGGTCAATCCGCGGCGGGTTCCTGTATCCCGGAGGAGGCCTTACGCCCCCCTGGTCCCAATTGAACGCCTGGTTCACGCCATCGGAATTCTGCGAAAAACTCCCGTTCACCCCGTCAGTGCAGCCGCAACCGCCGTTGCCGAGCGTCTGGTAGTAGATGCCGAAGCCGCCGCGGATCGTGGTGTTGCTCCCCGCCTGGTAGGCGAATCCCGCCCGTGGCCCAAAATCGGAGAAGTCCATCGGGTAGAGACGTTTCTTGCCTGTCCGGTTCGGACCCGTGCCGGCGAAGATCAACGCGCCCGCAATGTTGTTCGCGCCCGGGTTAGGCGCCGTCGGGTCGAAGCTCGAATAGTTGCCGTTCGCTTCATGCCAGCCGACCGGCACCTCGTAACGGAGGCCGTAGTTCAGCGTGAAGCGCGGCGTGATGCGGAAGTTATCCGAAAAGAACCCGGCGTGATACCCGTAACGGATCTGCAACGGCGTCACCGGAGTCGCCGTCGCGCTCGCCTGGTCGACAGCGCCTAGCAGGAAACTCGCGAAGGAGTGGCCCGTTGATGTCAGCTTGGTGGGATCCGCGGTTTGAGCCCGGTTAAAGTAGTAAAAACCGTTCGACCCGGCCCAGTCGTTACCGATCGTACGCAGGCGGCGGATATCCCACCCCATCTTCATTTCATGCTTGCCGCGAATCCAGCTCAATTGCTGGTTGACATGCGTCGTCCAATTCCACTGGCCGCCGTTGTTGACCTTGCCCTGGCTCATGCCGAATACGGTGTTGCCGCCGGGAACCGGACCCACCGCGGGCAGCCCCGGCGAGGGGAAGTCCGTTGCGAAACCTACCGTGGGAAACGCATCGGCGAGTCCGCTCACGGGCAAACCGATCTTCGAGCCATAACCGTTTTGCAGCGGGTTGTTCCACAACTGCTGGCTGCGGCTGAATCCGAAAGTAGTGTGCAGCAGTTTGTTCGGGCTGATGGTCCAGTCATGGTTCACGCGGTAGTCGTCCGGGCGTTGAATGTTGGTCAGGCCGTAGCTGATCGGCCCCGGAAAGTACTGGATGGCGTCATCCAGGTAGTTCCGGTGAGTCATGAAGTATGCAATACGATGATTCTGTGTGATCGAGTGATCGAACTTGAGAGTCCAGATGGTGTCGTCGTGAACACTGCTTCCCAGAAAGTCATAGTTGTTGGTGATGCCGGGGCGCGTCGGATCGGGAATGAACGGCAGGATGTTCTTCGAGATCGTGCTGAACCGGCTCGACGGAATCAGATTGCCGGCAAACGGCAGCCTGGACGATACTCCGCCCGCGCTCGATGTGGTCGCCGGATCGAAAATGGGAACCGTCAACTGGCTGAAATTGCCTGTCTTCATCAACGTGGTCGGCAAGGTCTCGCCGTTGGTCACGATGGGGCTCGCCGGGCGTACATCCTTGGCGATGGTGAAGTAGAAGAAGGTCCGGTTGCGGCCGTTGTAAACCTTCGGGATATACACCGGGCCTCCGGCGGCGCCGCCCTCTTCATTAAACCGCACCTTCTGGCGGAAACCTGGGGTCCGGCCGAATACCTGGTTGCTGCTCCATCCGGCCGCTTCCCAGATGTCGCGACGCATGTTCAGGAAGGCCGCGCCATGCACGTCGTTGGTGCCCGACCGGCTGGTGAAAGCCTCGAGCCCGCCGCCGAATCGGCCGTACTCCGCTCCGTAGGTGGAGGTGACCAGCTTCATTTCGCTATAGGCTTCAAAGCCGGGGAAGTAGAAATTCACTCCGCCGGACTCGGGGAGCGTCAGGCTCGCTCCATCGATTTCGATCTCTTTCGCGCGCCCGTTGGAACCGTTGATGCTCAATTCCGCTCCGCTGTTCACGCCGGGCATATAACCGACAAACGACTCGGCGTTTCTCAAGCCGCCCGTGTAGATGGGCAGGTTGTACAGCAACTGTTGGCTGAGCACCTGGCCCCGCTCGGCGGTGGTGGTCTCAAGCAGCGGCGCCTGTCCGGTTACTTCCACTTTCTGTTGGACATCGCCGATCTCGAGTTGAAGGTTGAGATCCTGACGCTGTCCGATGCGAATCTCGATGCCCGCGCGGACAAGCTTCTTGAAGCCGGCCTGCTCGACCGAAACCGTGTAAGGACCGGTGGGAAGGTTCGGGAAAACGTAGACTCCCGCATCCGTGGTGACCGTAGGGTATTCGCGCCCGGTCGGCTCATGGAGAGCGACCACCTTGGCCCCCGGAACGATGGCTCCATTGGGGTCCGTTACCGTTCCCGACATCGATCCGGAGGCTAATTGCGCCAGTCCGACGGATGATGTGAAACACAACAAAATAAGCAGGATAACGAGACTTTGCACACGCTTCATGGAAGCTCCTTTCAAGACCCAGACCGCGCCCGGAGGCATTACAACCGGGGCGGAAGCGTTAGATAAACAATGGCAACATTGTACGTCCGTATACGGACATTTGTCAAATTTTACAGGGCCGCTAACAGCCCCCGAACAGGCTCCCCCACAGGCTGCCGGCACAGGTACATGCTGACTCGGGAACGGCCCCGCCGGCCACCCGTGAAATTGCGCATTGAACCGGCAATCCGTCCGAGCCGAGCGCCTGCGCGGTTTGCAGCTTCCGCTTGGCCTCGGCCGTCCGTCCGGTCTGTTCGAGCACCAGTCCATGGGCCAGATAGACGCGGTCCCATTCCGGCCATCGGGCCTCAATCTCCCGAATCCGCCTTTCCGCCGCCGGCTTCTGCCCGCTTGAAAAGAGCGCCGCCGCCAGGATCAACTGTAACTCGGGGTCGCCCGGGTGCACGGCCGCGGCCTTGTCGAGGAACTCGATGGCATCCTTGCTCTGTCCAAGCCGCATGAGGAGGAGCGCCGTTTGTTCCGCCACTTCGGGGCGGGAAGGTACGGCGCCGAGCCCCTGCCGCAGGACTCGCTCGGCCTCCGGCCTCTTGCCGGTGCTGTCCAGAACTTGTGCCTTCAATAGCAGGTATTCGCCGTGCCGCTCGCCCTCGGGGATCCCGTCCAGCACTTGCAACGCCGGCCCGGCGCCTTTGGCATGAAAGAGAGCAATCGCCAGATCGAGGCGGGATTGGGGCAGTTCCTTTGCGGCCCGCTCGAGAAATTCCGCGGCCAAGTCATGTTGATTGAAGGCTAGCAACGCCGTCCCCGCCCTTTGCCAGAGCCTGGCGTCGCCGGCCTTGCCGAGAAGTTCCCGGAACTGGAGGATGGCTTCGGCGGTCTGTCCGCCCATGAGGAGCAGGGATGCAAAGTGGAATTGAAGATCCGTATCCCCCGGGTGTGTGCCGCTGTCGCGGCGGAGGCGCTCGAGTTCGCGGCGGGCGCGTTCGGCCGCCGGGAGCGTGGCAAGTTCAATCATTCCCGCGTCGCGGCGCGGTCCCCGGGCAGAGGGAGCCCGTACCTTTTCAAACTTCGCCAGAACCGCCTCGCCCTCCGGTTCCTTGCCGAGCGCCATCAATGCCCGGCCCAGATGCAAGAGCGCTTCGGAATCCTCCGGATCCAACGCGATCGCCCGGCGCAGAACCTTCTCCGCCTCCGCTGGCCGGTCGAGCGCGAGATAGACGAGACCCAATTGTTGGAGGATCCGCGGATTCCCGGAAACGGTCCTATCCGCGGCGAGGAGATCCGGCAGCGCCTCGGATGTCCGTCCCATCCGGTATAGAAGCCAGGCGCGCCCGAGGAGCGCGGGGGCGAAATCCGGCTTGGCTCGGATGGCAGCATTCAGGTGCGCCAAAGCCTGATCCGGATGGCCGCGCCATGTGAGCCGGGCAAGATCGTAGGGTGCAACGGGATCCCGCGGATGCTTCCTTATATAATCGGT
>JADLBG010000522.1 GCA_020847895.1 Bryobacterales bacterium | reverse complement strand
GCCGAAAACCTCCCTGTGGACCAGGTCACCCTTCTGCTCGAATGCACGGCCGGGCAGGGCAACGCCTTGGGCCGGCGCATGGAGGAACTCGCCGAACTGGCCCGCCGCTCGGCCGCAACCACCAGCCTGAGGCTCGGCTATTGTCTGGACACCTGCCATCTGCTGGCCGCCGGATATGACATCGCCACCGCGGAAGGACTGGAGGAGACCCTCCGCCGCGCGGAGGCATGCCTCGGCTTGGCGAACGTCCCCGTCATCCACGCCAACGATTCGAAATTTCCCCTCGGCTCCCGCCGCGACCGGCATGAGCACATCGGCGAAGGCCACATCGGCAAAGCGGCCTTCCGGCGGATTCTCCGTCACCCTTTGCTCGACGGCAAGGCGTTCCTCCTCGAGACGCCAGTGGATGACGAAGGCGACGAATTGCGAAACCTCAACACCCTGCGGCGGCTCGCCGCTACACATCGTGCTGATGGCCGGCGCTGAATCCCCCGTCCACAGGCAAAGCAATTCCGGTGATCCACGAAGCGTCATCCGAGAGCAGAAACAGAGCCGCTTTGGCGATATCCTCCGCCTCGCCCATGCGTCCCAATGGATGCATCGCCTCGATCTTCGCCTTGCGCTCGGGATCCCCGAATATGGGCCGCGTAAGGCCGGTCCGGGCGAAGCCGGGACAGATGCAGTTCACCCGGATCCCCCGCGAGGCGTAATCAAGAGCCATGTTCCGCGTCAGCGCTACCAGCGCCCCCTTGGTCGCCGTGTAGGCAGCCCGGTTGCGAACCCCGATCAGCGCCACGGCCGAGGAAATGTACACGATGCTCCCTCCGGACGGCATCCGCGGAATGGCGTGCTTCGCGCATAGATACGAACCCTTGAGGTTCACATCCATCACCGCGTCCCACCCGGCTTCATCCTGGTCCGCCAACGGATGGCGCACCGCGATTCCCGCCGCGGTCACCAAACCGTCCACTCTCTCCACGCCGCGAAACGCTGCATCCACGGCATCGGCGTCCGCCACGTCGCAGTTGTGCCGGTCGAGCAGAATCACTTCAGCTCCTTCCGCCGCGCACAGGTCCGCCGTCGCCAGCCCGATTCCGGAAGCCGCGCCGGTCACCACAATCACTTTCCCGTCGAGTTTCCCCATGTCAGTACAGCGCCCATCCGCCGTCCACATTCACCGTCTGCCCCGTCATCCCATCGCTCAACGGGCCTGCGAGAAACGCGCACACCCGCGCGATGTCAACCGGTTGCAGACGCCGCCTCAGGCTCTGCATGGTGAGGAATTCCCTGCTCTGTTCTTCCGTCACGAAGAACTTCTCCGACGCCGTCTGGATCGCGCCAGGGGTGATGCAGTTGACATGAATGTTGTAATCCCCTAATTCCTTCGCCATGACGCGCGTCAACCCGATCACCCCGCCCTTGGCCGCCACATAATGGCTCAACAGCCTGGTACCGAGGAAAAACGTCACCGAAGAGATATTGACGATCTTCCCCGTCTTCTGTTTCACCATGTGGGCAGCCGCAAGCTGGGACATGCGAAATGTTCCCGCCAGATTGATATCCTGCATGTCGCTCCACTGTTCTTCGGTCAACTCGAGAAACGGCATACGCGGATAGACCCCGGCGTTGTTGATCAGAATGTCGATCCGCGAAAACCGCTCGAGCGTCGCCTCCACGGCCGCGGCAAGCCGGCCGCGGTCGCGCATGTCCGCCTCCACAGCCAGCGCCGCGTCGCCAATCCGCGCCGCCACATGCCGTGCCCCTACCCCGTCCCGGTCGAGAACCACCACCTTCGCTCCCAGTTCCGCAAAAAAGAGCGCCGTCGCTTCTCCAATCCCAGCGGCGGCGCCCGTGACAATCGCAACTTTATCGTTCAGCACGGAGAAAAGCGTAACACACTCGCCGCCTACTCCTTCGGCGAGATGTAACGAACCACGGGAAGCCTGGCGATCGCCTCGATCTTATCGAGACTCACCCGTCCCGTCACAGCCTGCTCACCCGCCTCCTGCCGCAGCACCTCGAAGCCAAGAGCCTTCAGAGCCTGTATCGCCGCGGGGTTCAGGTTCGTGAGGTACACCTTCACTTCCGCCTTGCCGTTGCTCACAAACCGAGCCTGCGAGCCTTGCAATGCCGCCGCAACATCCGGATGTAGCTTTGCCGCGGCTTTGGATTCCGGAGGGCGCGCCTCGTCCGATTCCATTTCCTTCTTGTCCTTCCGCGCCGGGGGCGGGGCCGAGGGCGCATTCTGCGCATACCCGCCAATCGCTCCCCCAACCACAGCCATTGACCGGTTCCCCATCGACATCCGCGCCGCCCGCGGCATCATGGCCCCCGCCTGTTCCCGGTCGCCGAACACCCCCTCATAACTGACGCCATCGGGCATCTCCACGGGAACTTCGATTCGCCGCGGCTGTCCGCCTTCGTTTACCGTCTTCTCCTCCACCGCGACAAACGCCGTGAACTGGGTCATCAGCCGGTAATCGAGGCCGAGCTTCGTAATCTGATTCCGCAGGCTATCCGGCAGACTCCCGTTCTGAATCCCGCGGAAATCCTGCCCCATCAGATCATCAATCTTCGTGCGCGCCCACAAGG
>JADLBG010000521.1 GCA_020847895.1 Bryobacterales bacterium | reverse complement strand
GCCCAATATTCTCTTCATCCTGCCGGACCAGGTCCGTCCGCGGGACCTCTCCATCAACGGCGGAGACAACGTGGCGACGCCCCACATTGACAGCCTGGCGAAGGAAGGCGTGTCCTTCACCAATGCGCTCTCCACCTGTCCGCTGTGCACGCCCTATCGCGGCATGATGCTCTCCGGCAGATACCCGACGCACACGGGCATGGTGATCAACTGGCTGGAATCGAATCCAGCCGACCCATCCATTGCCCGCGCGCTGCGCTCGGCCGGCTACGGCACGGGCTATATCGGCAAATGGCACTTAAACGCCGGCAAAATGAAGCGCGACGGATTGTTCATGAGCCAGGAGGCACGGGAACTCGAGGCGGCCGCCAATTACGCGGTGCGGCCCAAGGTGGAGCAGGACTATGTGAAGTCGAACCCCGAACCGGAATTTGTCCCCCCGGGACCCTCGCGCCGCGGCTTCGACTTCTGGGCCGCCTACAACTTCCATACCGAATTCCGGCATTCTTACTACTACCGCGACACATCCGAGCGCCTGTACTATCCGGGCTATGAAACCATGGGGCAGGCGGAGGTTGCGATCGAGTACATGCGCGGGCGGCAGGCGGCGCGCCAGCCATTCTTCGCCGTGGTTTCCCCTCATCCGCCGCACCAGCCCTGGACGGAAGCGGCTTCCCCGCCGGGCTATCCCGACCGAGTTCGCAGGCAAGTGTCGCGTTCGCCGAACGTGCCGCCGTCGGGCGCCAGGGAACGCGGGGACCTGCGGTATTACTACGCCATGCTGGCTAGCGTCGATGATGCCGTAGGCCGGATGCTCGGCTTTCTCCACTCCTCCGGCCTCGAGGAGAACACCATCGTCGTGTTCACTTCCGACCACGGAGAGATGATGGGCAGCCATGGCAAGTGGGAGAAGATGTCGCCGTATGAGGAGGCCGTGCGGGTTCCGCTGTTTGTGCGCTGGCCTGGGCGAATCCGGCCCGGCGCCCGCTCCGGTACTCTCTTCACGCCCATGGACCACCTGCCCACGCTGCTCTCACTCGCCGGCGTACGCTCTCCGTACACGCAAATCGATGGCATGGACTTGAGCGGCGCGGCGCTGGGGCGGCCGGCGCCGGAGCGGGACGCCGTGCTGATGATGAACTACTCCTCCCACTGGGACTATTTCCATTCCGAATGGCCCTGGCCGGAATGGCGCGCCGTGCGGACCGGGCGGCACACGTACGTGAAATGGTATTCCGGCGAGGAGCAACTGTTCGACAATCCGGCCGACCCGTACCAGATGCGGGATTTGTCAAAGACCGCCGGATCCCTGTTGAAGCAATTGCGGAGCCGCCTGGCCGCTTTATTGAAAGAGGCCCACGACGACTTTCGCCCGGGACATGGCTACGCCGAGTGGTTCGACGCGGAGCGCAACGTGCGCGGGACCGGTTGGGGCGCGGTTCGCGGTTGAGAATGGCAGTCCATCCGGCGCGGCGGAGGGCGTGTTCACCTGGGAATTGATTTCACCTGTCCGTCGAGCAGTTCCTCGAGCAAAGGCGATTCCGGATACGGGTGTCCTTTGTAGCGCCGGAACCCCTCTCCGTACTCGAGACCGGCGCGCCGGCCGCAAGCTCGCGTCCACGCCTCCATCATTTCCAGGTAGTTGTCCATTCCATGGTGCTGCCGCAGCCACCGGCGCTGGCTTTCATGTTCGGCCAGCATGTCGCGCTTGGTGTCGAATACCCCCGCGACATCCACGACGAAGTCCGGCAGGATCGGGTTGCCTTCACGGTCCGCTCCGCCGATGGCGTCCATGAAATAGAGATGCGGGATGCCGCCGAGCGCCGCCTCCGGATGCTCCGCCAGCGTATGGTAGTTCGGCGCGGGGGCGGCGAAGCAGGCGTCGCGCACCAGCACGCTGGTGGCCTCGTGGTCGCAAAGATAGTCCACCGGCGACGAGGTCAGCACGATGTCCGGCCGGGTGGCCCGGAGCATCTCCACTACGCGGCGGCGCGAAGGCTCGTCGTTGAAGACGGCCAGGTCGCGAAATTCGGCGCACCGGTACTCCGCGCCGATCAGTTCCGCCGACCGCCGGGCCTCCTCGCGGCGTACACCCGCGATCTCCTCCGGCGCCAACTCGCGGGAGCCCTTGTCGCCCGGAGTCATCGTGACGATCGTAACGTGATGGCCGCGGGCCGCAAGCAGCGCCAGAGTGCCGCCCGCCAGAATCTCCGCATCGTCGGGGTGCGCATGAATGGAAACGATACGCCTGTTCATGACAGCTTCGAGCGCACCTTTTCGCTCATCGTCTTGCCGTCCACGCGCTTGCCCGCCAGTTTCGCCTGCGCCGCCTTCATCACCACGCCCATCTGTTTCAGGCTCGTGACGCCGGTTTCCGCCATCGCCGCCGCAATGGCCTGCTCGATCTCATCATCGCCCGCCGCGGCGGGCATGTATCCTTCAAGCAGCTTCTGCTCCGCCTCTTCCTTCAAGGCCTGATCCTCCCGGCCCCCCTTGCGGAACATGTCCGCCGATTCTTTCCGCTGCTTGATGAGGGAGTTGAGAATTTTCATCTCGCCGGATTCATCGGCCTCCTTCATCGTGTCCGCCTTGTGTTTCATCAGCGCGGCCTTGATCATGCGGATCGCGTTCAGCCGAAGTTCATCCTTCGCTTTCATCGCGGTTACCATGTCCTTCTGGACTCGTTCGAGAAGACTCATATTGATTTGCTATTCTAAAGACTTCGATACCGCAGCGCTACTTTCGAGCGTATTCTTAGTACCAAAATGCACATTAAGAAACAACGTCTGTTGACTCCCGGCCCGACGCCTCTGCTGCCCAAGGCTCTGCACGCGATGATGGCCTCCGACATGCACCATCGTACGCAGGATTTCCAGAAGCTCTACCGCCAGGTGCTTGCTGATTTGAAGGAAGTGTTCGGCACGTCGAACGATGTCCTCCCGCTGGTCTCCTCCGGATCGGGCGCCATGGAAGCCTCCATCTCGAATCTCTTCCGCCGCGGCGACAAGGTGATTGTCTGCACCGCCGGAAAGTTCGGTGAGCGCTGGGTGGCGATGACCAAGGCGTTCGGTCTCAATTCAATGGTTCTCGAAGCGCCCTACGGCGATACCGTCAGCCCGGCGCGCGTCGCCGAAGCCCTCGCGGCCAATCCGGACGCGCGCGGCGTCTTCATTCAGGCTTCGGAAACCTCCACCGGCGCGGCGCACGACATTCGCGCCATGGGCGAGATCATCAAGAAGACCCCCGCGATTTTTATCATCGACGCCATCACCGGCCTCGGCACCATGCCCCTCGATATCGACAACTGGGGGCTTGACGTCCTCATCGGCGGCTCGCAGAAGGCGTTCATGATTCCACCGGGCCTCGGTTTCATTTCCGTGAGCCCCAAGGCTTGGGAACTCGGCAAGACCTGTGATCTGCCGCACTTCTACTTCGACCTGAAGAAGGAACTCAAGTCCGCGCAGAACGGCGAATCCTCCTGGACGCCGGCCGTTTCTCTCATCATCTCGCTTGCCGAGGCGCTGAAGTACGTGAAGGAACTCGGCATGAACAAGCTCATCGAAAACGCTCAGCTTCTGGCCAAGGCCACCCGCGCCGCGGTCACGGCCATGGGCCTCGAACTGTTCAGCCCCGCCTCTCCGGCCGCCTCCGTCACCGCGGTGAAAGCTCCGGCGGGCATGGATTCCGGCGTCATCGTCAAGGGATTCCGCAACGAGTTCGGCATGATCATCGCCAACGGCCAGGGCAGCATGAAGGGACAGATCTTCCGCATCGCCCACCTTGGCTACTTCGATTTCG
>JADLBG010000520.1 GCA_020847895.1 Bryobacterales bacterium | reverse complement strand
TGCTTCACACTTCGGAGAAACTGGGGCTGGCGCGCTTTGTCAGCATGCAGAATCACTACAACCTGGTCTACCGGGAAGAGGAGCGCGAGATGAATCCGCTGTGCCGCGCCGAGGGGATCGGCATCATTCCGTGGAGCCCGCTCGCCCGCGGCTTCCTCACGGGCAACCGTACGGCGAAAGATTTCGGCGAAACCTCCCGCGCCAAGACTGACGATTTCGCCCACCGCCTCTACTACCAGCCTTCCGACTTCACCGTTGTGGAACGCGTAGGCGAGATCGCCGGGAAACGCGGCGTGTCGAATGCGCAGATCGCGCTCGCCTGGATTCTGGCGCAGCCGGGCATCACGTCACCGATTATTGGAGCGACGAAGATGTATCAGCTCGAGGAGGCCACGGCCGCGCTGCCTTTGAAACTCGACGAGGCCGAACTGAAGGCGCTGGCCGAACCTTATCAGCCGCACCGGATCCTCGGGCACAGCTAACGAGGCTAGAAAATTCTCCCCAGTCCGAAAAACCACTTCCGATGGCCCTTGTCGCCGAAACTTGCGCCCACAAAAACGGGTCCGATGGCCGTCTTCGCCGCCAGCATCCCGGTAACACTGAGCGGGATGCCGGGCACCAGGAGCGACCCGTCCATGCGCGCCGCCTGAGCCAGTGCGATGACGTACAACCTGCCGCCGGCAAGCGGCGGTAGCGACCACAGGGAGCGTTCATAGCCGGCCGTGGCGAGTAGATACTGGTGCCCCAGCAGTTCGTTGGTCCCATAGGCTCCGAGGCGGGTCGGTCCGCCGAGCGAAAAGCTGCGCAGGCCGATATTGCGCGACCCGAATGAAGTGCCACCCGCGAGTCCGTAGAGCACCGAACCCGTCCGGGAGACCGCGGTGGCCGCGGAAAGCCTCATCTCCATCTGGTTCAAGTCCCCATGCGGATAATGCCGCAGCGCCGCCGCCGCACGGAGGCCACTCCGGGGAATAATGGCGTCATCCTGCCCTTCATAGAAAAATCGCAGCGACGCCGAGTCGTTCCTCCGTCCGCCCTCGGGGAACAACGGCGCGCCAATCCGCAACACGGGATCGAGGAGAGAGAACTGGTAGCCGGCGCGAAGTTCGGCAAAGCGGCTCAGGCTGATGCCGAGGTCAAGCCCGGCTCCGGAGGACCCCACGCGGTACTCGGCGATGCGGTTGCCTTTATCGTAGACCTCGAACCGCTCGTTTTGCGCGAATGCCCCCGGCGCCACAAAGAGCCGGCCGGTTTCGGTCAGGGGGTGGAAATATTCCGTGGCGATGCCATAACGGAAGCCGAAGCTGAAATCCGTCCGCCATTCCGAACGGAAGCCGCCCAGATCGAGCGCCGTAATGCGGCCGGTGAAGAGAAAGCCGACGTTCGACTGATCGGCGCCGTCGATGCCCACGGCGGGCTGAAAGAACGGAGGTCCATACGCCTTCTCCCGCGCCATCACTTCGAGCGCCGGCTTGCCGTCGTGAGGAACGATGCGGTAGGAAAGGCTTTCGAACCGGCCGAGACCGAGAATTCTCGAAAGACCGCCCTCAATCACCCTGGTATCGAGCGGACCCTGAATCGCGGGGGCCATTGCCGCTTCAATGGCCCGGCGGAGGGGCGTCGAAGTGCCTGTTACCTCGATCGCGTCCACACGCTGGGGAGGCCGCTTGCGGCCGGCCTGCCGGCCGGCGGCCAATCGCCGGTACTCTTCCGCGGGAATGGCAAAGCGCGAGAGAATGCCCGCCTTGTTTGCCGCCGCCTCACGGCCCTTTCGCTCGATGGCCTCCCATTTGTCATAGTCCGTGTTTGAGAAACCTTTAAGATCCACCACCGCGACGATGTCGGCCAGTTGCATGGTGCGCATCTCCGTCTGGCTCACTACCACCGAGACGGTGCGCCCGAGCACACCGAGCAGACTCCTGAGTTCCCTGGCGTCCACGGGGCCGCTGCTCAGATGGACGGCGATGGTGATGTCCGCTCCCATTTGCTTCGCTACGTCCACGGGAAGATTGTTCACCACCCCGCCATCCACGTAGACCTTGCCGTCGCGCGTCTCGGGGACAAATACGGCCGGCAGCGACATTGTCGCCCGCAAGGCGGCGGCAAGCGAACCGCGGTCAAAGACCTTCTGCGTACCCGAGATCAGTTCGGTGGCCACGCAACGAAATGGGATTGGCAGGCCGTCGAAACTTGCCAGGTCCGCATAACCGAGCGTGTAGCGGCTCAGCAGCGTGTCGATCTCCTGCCCGGAGTTGAGACCTCCCGGGAAATGGATCCCGCCGCGGAGGCCGAACTCCAGACGGTTCGGATAGGCCAGCCTGTCCTCTTTGCGGCGAAAGGAGAGCGCAGGAAAGGGCGTCTCTCCCGTCAGCACGCGGTTCCAGTCGATATGGCTCACCGTCTCTCGCAATTCGGAGGCGGTCATGCCGCTTGCGTAAAGGCCGCCCACGAGGCCGCCCATGCTTGTTCCCGCAATCATGTCCACCGGAACGTGATGCTCTTCGAGCCACTCGAGAACGCCGATGTGCGCGAGTCCGTAGGCTCCGCCGCCCTCGAGCACGAGACCGATCTTGGGCCGCCCGGCCTGTGCCGGCAGGCAATCCGGCAGGAAGGCCAGCGCCAAGACCAGCGCCAGGGCAGGCACGGGCGATTTCCCCGGGCGCGGCACGTCAGGGCTTCGCCGCCGCCAGGGCTGTCACGATGTTCCAATGGAAGCGGAGAAAGCGGTAGAACTCGGTTTCGAGGATGCGCTCCTGATCGCTGTGCGCGCCAAAC
>JADLBG010000519.1 GCA_020847895.1 Bryobacterales bacterium | reverse complement strand
CGACCGCCGTTTCCGGCCACTCCTTCCATGGCGAGTACAACTGGTTGATCCAGAACCCGGCGATCTTCGACTTCGCGTTGGCCGCGCGCCACTCGCCGCGCGCCAGCATCCACGCCTTCCGGTGGGATGGGATCAGGGCAGCGCAGTACGCGCACCGATACTTCGCATCCTCCGGCTGACCTTGCGGCCACTCCACGCGGGGCCACACCAACACCTGGTGCGCTCCGCACTCCGGGCACGGAACCCAGTAGCTCTGCTGGTTGCTGCGAAGCCACCAGGTTTCAATGCGGCTCGCGCCTTTGACCGTCGGCGTCGATACCAGCAGGATCTTCCGGTTCCACCAAGTCGTCGAGCGCTTGACCGCCAGGCTGACGGGATCGCCCTCGGTTCCCGCCGATGGTGGATAGCGGTCCACTTCGTCGAGCAACACATACCGGATCGGCCGCATTGCCAGACCCGCCGGGCTGTTCGCGCCTGCGATGGTGATGCTGCCGCCCTGGAATCTCTTGTGCAGGACGCGGTTGTTCGCATCGCGCGAACGGACGTCCGCGACCTTGCCCTGCAGACACGGCGTATCCCGAAGCATCGGGGCCAGCCGGTCCTTGCTCCATGCTTCACCGTCCTCCACGCGGGGCTGGACTGCGAGCACCGGCCCTGGATCGCGGTCGATGATGTGACCGACGAAGGAATTGAGGCACTCCGTCTTACCAACCTGGCTCGACGACATGAACACCACGCGCTCGTACGGGCTGTTCGGCGTTAGCGCGTCGAGAATTGCTCGCTGGTACGGCGCCCGGTCGGTGCGCCAATCGCCCGCCTCGGCCGAGGCTTCGGAGGACAGCCTGCGATTCAGGTCCGCCCACTCTGAGACCGTGAGCTTCGGTGGCGGCTCCAGAGCGGCGATCACCTGATCGGCGCACTCCTCAATGACGCTGATAACGGATCTCCTCTTGCAGCCCTCGCAACAGGGCCGTGATCTCGGTGTCCAGCAGATCGCGGATCTCCGTGACCTCGCTCAACGCCGCCAACTGAGGCGCCAGTTTCGTAGGCAGCGCCAGCAGTTTGTCGCGGATCTGGCGGGTGAGCGTGTACCACTTCACCTTCACTTCGTCAGACGGAAGGAACCGCCCGCTTTTTGTCTCGAACTCCAGCTTTCGAAGGCGCGCCCGGAAGACCATCTCGGCCGTACGCGCCTGGGCGAAGTTGCCCGGCTGGGGGCCGCCGGCGAGCGAGTCCGCGCCGCCTCGCGCCGTCTGCGCCGCCGCGGGCCCGTCAGGCAATACCTGGTCAACAGGTTTGTCGTCGAGGACCGCGTCACTGGCGGCAACATCGACCAGTTTGCCGCGCATCACGAGGATGCCGCGTTTCGCTAACCGGCTAATGTGCGACCGGTTTACGTTGCGGTGCCGCGCGTAATCAGCCTGGCTCATCAGGTCCGATGCGGGCTTCATGGTGTTGCCTTGTGTTGACTGCTGTTGACCACTTTTTTGCGCCTGTCACTGGCCACAGCGTGCCATCCTTCCACCCGAGGCAAATCGAGGCGTTCTCAGTACCTTTTTCGCTATGCAATCGCCTCCAGCGGCATTTGATACCGCTGTTCATACAGGGCGACCGCCTTCGCTCGATGCTCGGGGTCGATCCGCTCTATCCACTCCTCGTAAGAGAGCGAAGCCTTACGGCCATTGCAGAGGCGGCAACAGATCACCAGGTTCCTCACCGAATGTTCTCCGCCTCGGCTGAGGGGTATCATGTGGTCCGTCACCTTGTCCGCCGGGAACATGGCGGAGTCGCAGTAGGCACAATGGACCGTCCTCTGTTTCAGGGCGGCAATCACATCCGGCGTTAGAGTGCCGTCTGCCGCCACTGCAATCCGCCGGTTCCGGCGTGTCTGATGGAGGCTCGCCAACTCTGGGTGCGTGCGCTTATAGTTGGCTGTCTTCAGTCTGCTCCGCTCAAGCTGTGCCCAGTACTTCGCTCGCGATCCGGCCTTCTTCTCTTCGCGTAGCAGAGGATCCATCTGGTACAACGTTGCGCGAAACGGCTTCAGCCATTCCGTAGCCCAGCGCGCGCGGATCGCATCTGCCATCCGTTCGACTCGCACCAAGTGGGCTCGGCACACACGGTCTGCTTGCGGGACATAGGGTTCAAGCGTTCTACCAAGTTTGGCGGCGTCGGCTTCGCGCTGTAGCCGCCTGTACTCAGGCGTGTTTCCCCACGACAGGTATCCCGCTGCTTTGGCGGCCTTCGTCCGTTCACGAGCGGATCTAACTCGGTTGTCACACCCAGGACACAATACCTTCAGGCGCCCGTTCCTGTATCGCCCCCACGACTCGGGCTTGCCCGACGCATTGCATTGCTGACACTTCGGCACCAGATTCGGTCCTGTTGAGAGCGTTTGCTGTGGTGGCTGAATTCGGGTGACGGGTTCGAGGTTCTCCCTCACCGCGGTACGGCATCTATGGAAATTCCATAGATAGGCTCACGTTTGCGAGCGCTTGTCCGTCACCGGTTCACCAGGCAGTCCGCCACGACCTGCTCGAACAGCGGTCGAAGCTCGTCCCCTTTGCCGAGTCTCTTGAGCGCCCAAGCGATGCTTCCGCATTCGAAGTGCTCCTGGTAGCTGTAGCGCTTGCCGCCGTGCGGCTTCACGACGGGATGCGATCCGTCCGCTGCTGGCATGTAGATCGCTTTCAGATGTCCCTTCCGTCCGTACACAGGCCTGACCAGTTGCATGGACAGCAGCCTCTGGACGGCCTCGCGTGAACGAAGACCGAAGCACCTTCCCTCGGCGCTATAAAGTGGATATTGTTCTTTGGGCAGACGTGGATCAGGCATGGTGTGGAAGAAGGGAAAGAGTTTTACGAGAGTCCCATCGCTCGGCCGAGCTGTCGGGCGGAAGTTCCTCCGTGGCGTCTGCTTTGCATCTGGCCTACGAAAACGAACTTCCGATGAATAGATACTCCGGCGACCGTCGAAATGTCCAATCAAAGCTCCAAATCATTCCTGCCCGGGTTTGATTCGGCGAATCCAGGGCTGTTCGACATCGGGATTGTAGAAGCGCTGCCTGACTTCAGGGGGCGGCGGGCCGATGATCTCAATCGACTGACGTGTGACCTCCCCGATTCGCCAACCATCGCGGAGATAGCAAACGAGGCCACCGCCAAGTAGGAATGTGCCCCGCCGATTCTGTGGCACACGATAGAGCGCATCGTGTTTCCAGCCGAGTGAGATGGCCCTGTCTCGTATCTCGTCCACCATCGCCACGGCAGGCGCACGTTGTTCCGCTTGCGAGGCGGCAGTGTCAGGAGCCGGGTTCCAAGGCTTGCCACCGGCGGTCGATAGTCGCTCGGGATGCACCTGGCTGCCTCCAGCAAAGCCACTTCACCAAATCGACCGACGGCCCATTCCTGGATGGCGTTGAACCTGAGGCGAAGATCGTTGAACGCAGCAAGCGGAATTCTGCCCGAGACTGCGGCTTCCTTGGCTGCGATCATCTTTGCCCGCAGCCAGGCGAAGTACTCGGCATCGAGCCGGCGATAGACGGTGTCGTCAATCTGAAAGTCGCGCGCGAACATTTCAGGCCGATCCGTCCACCAGAGTTCAAGCGCGGTGGAGACGAACATCTGGGCAGCGGGAACGTTTCCGGCGAGAACTGGGGACGGTGAACTCATGACCGATTCCCTCTGAGGGGCGGCGCATCGCCGGGAAGATCGGCGAGGTCCAATCCACCTTTGGGGACCTTGGGGACCTCAGGCTCTCCATTGGGGACCTCGCTTCCAAAGGTCCCCAATGGTGAATCGCTTTGGTTGCTTGCAGTTACGGACGATTTGGGGACCTTGGGGACGTTGGGGACCTTTTTCCCACCTTCCCCCATATACATTTCTCTCTCTCCCTCTGCCTCCACGACACACACAGAGAATTCCCCCGCGTGTGCGTGGGGAACCCCCGATAGGTCCCCAAGGTCCCCAATTTCTTCGGAACCGATTGAATCGAAGGGTATTAGCGTTTGGGGACCTTTTTCCACAAGGTCCCCAGAGGTCCCCAAGGTCCCCAAACCCTCCGCTCCATCCGATTCAAGCCGGTACTGCGTGGGCCCCTTGTGCGCCGTGGCCGGCACCATCTTCACGATTCGCCTGCCGTCAAACACGCGATCACGGTGAGATGAGAGCGCACTGCCCAACCGGGTTTGCTGCGATTTGGGCGAGCCGTCTCCGCGCACGCGAAGCATCAGTTCCTGGCTTTCGCAGAGATCGGTCAGTTCACTGACCTTCCTCGGCGCGTCCCGAAACGCCTCCCACCAAGAGGCCGTGAACTCCCGCCACATCTGGCCTTCGACATCCGCGGCCTCATACAACTGATCCTGGCTCGCGAGGAAACCCTGAATGCCGGCGACCTCAAGGATGCCGCCCATCGTGGTTGACCAAGTCTCGAACGATCCGAGCCGCGTCGGATGACATGGCTTGCCGGCAGCCATCCATGCCCGAATCAGCGTGAGGATGGCACCGACCAGTGCCGATCGGTTTTGCTTGGCCCACGCCGCCACGTCGGGATGCTTGAAGCCGCTGCGCTTCCACGGCCGATCGACGCGCGGATCAATGCGTATCCGGACACAGCGGCGCGTGATTTCCAGGTGCAGGTTGGGATTGTTGGCAGTCATGAGCCACAGTGCGTGGTTCGGTACCGACGCCATGCTCGACTCTCCGAGCTTGCGGTCCGTCCATCGCACCGATGTGAGCACCGAAGCCAACGACGAGGAATACAGGTGCTTCCGGTCGCTGGCGTTGTCCAAAAGGATGATGGGCCGTCCCTTCATCAATTCGGCGGTCAGCATCTTGCGGATTTCATCCTCGCTTTCCGGCAATGTACGGGCTTCGCAGGGTCTGCCTGTCGTCACAATGGAAATCAGGTTGGCGAGAAGGCCTTTGCCGGATCCCATCGTCGGTGCCTCGATCAGGTGCATGGGAGTTGGCGCGTCGATCAGACGTCGCACGAACGGCAGGAGCATGGCGGCCACCACGTGCGCGCGATCCGAAATGTCCACGAACGGGAAGTCAACCAACAACTCGTCGAAAAGAACACCGCGCGCGGCTGCGATCTCCTCCACAGTGGGCGCGGCCGGAATCTCCGCGACATCAAGGCTGCGATCAGGCCACATCCAAAGCCGGTCATCCATGTGATATCCCTCCTTGAGAATCAGTTCTTCTTGCCGGCCGAACACCGGCGTGCTGATGACGCCCTCCAGAATCGGTAGGTGCAGATCCGGATAGGCGATCATGTCTTTCGCCGCATCTCTCGAGGGCGAGGTCTCGACGTCGGAGTCTTCCAGCGCCTTGAACCAGTCCGCCGTGCGCGCCAACAGTCCGTACACGGCGTCTTCATTCATGTCGTCGATTCCGGGACCGAATTCCCCGACCGCAAGCCGGACAAGCTGGCCAGCGCGTTGGAACAGGAACGGGGCATGCGGATACACCCCACCCCCAGGCTGGTTGGCACGGTGAATGGCGCCCCAGGCGTCCGACACGATCTCGCGCAACTGACGGTCGTTGACTCGGATCTTCGGAAAGACCGGTTGCCCGCTTCCGGCGCTGCCCCCCGTTCCGGCGGATTGCGAGTTCCTGGCGCGACGCTCGTACTTGCTGCGAGTCTTTCCGTCGAGGACGATCACCTTCAACTGCTGGCGAAGGACGCTCACGGGCAGCCTGGATTTCCCGCAGCGGGATTGAATCAACCGGAGATAGCGTTCCTGCTCGATTGGAGCCAACCGGCCCACCTCGCGCATAATCGGGTCCAGGAGACGCGACAGATCCTCGTCGGGCGTATTTGAGTCCAGGGCTGCGACCGCGCTCTCCAGCGGCGTTTGCGACGCCGCGAGAAGCGCTTCGAAATCAGCCGCGGTCCTGCCCGATGCGAAGTACTCGTTGACGTCGATCTTCGCGTCTGCCATTAGCGCTTCAGCCTCGGCGCTTCCAGCCGGCAGTCCGGCCAGCCCCTCCCGCGCTGCCCGTTGCTTTTCGCCAAGCGGCAATGCTGCCACGCGCGTTGAGATGCCGTTGTCGGCGAGGATTCGCGCCGTCTTCAGCGCGCCCTGCATTCCTGCCTCGGAGACTTCGTTATCCTGGCAGATGAAAACCGTCTTCACACCCGCGAGCTTCGGTAGCAGGCGTTCCCAATCAGCCTCGCGGATCTGCACGGTGACCGGCGAGACCGCCGCGAATCCGTGCTCCATGAGCGAAATGCAATCGGTGACGCCTTCGGTGATGATGATGCGCTCAGGGCGGGTGAGAAACACGTCCTCGTTGTAGAGAACGTCATTCCGGATGCATGGCGCGACGTGCGCGTTATTGCGGTCATTGCGCACGGCGAGCTTCTTATACTTCGATTTCTCCCACTCGTGATCCGGCGTCCACGGAGTCCGGCGGCCTATCATGAACACGACGTGGCCTCGGCTCCAGTAGGGGAAAACGATCCGGCCATCGAAAAACGGCACGACGCCATCCTGCGGCGTCGGACGAAATGCAGAGGTGGCCGTCAGGTCGCGCATCGTGAAGGCGCCTGATCCGTCCATCAGCGTGCGTGCCGCGCTGGGGTCCCCGTTGTCCGCGAAACCGATCTTCAGCCGATCAATTGTCTCTTCCGCAATTCCATACTTCGTTCGGAACCAGGCGAGGACTTCCGTGCACCCGATGAGCCGCTGGTGGTACAACTCCGCGATCGCGGTCAGTGCTTCACGGACACGGAGTGTGACCTGGTGCGCTTCCTCGGCAGCCTCCGGGTCTCCGGACGCGATCTGCGACAACGACGGCAATCCTAGCCGCGTGGCCAGGAAGTCCCGCGCCTGACGGTGGGATTCCGGCATGCGGCCCGACTGGCCGCGCGTCACGACGCCATGGTGCACGAACTCGACGAACTGCAGAACATCGCCCCCCACACCGCAGCCCCAGCAGCGCCAGCCCTGTTTGTCGAGCGTAATGTGCAGAGAGCGGTGCGATTGGCTTCGATGATTCGGGCAGTCACAGAAGAGGATCTGGCGCGACTCCTGGGTGACGCGGTTGCCGAGGAGCTCGCGCGCGATTTGACCGATATCTACATCGGTAACTTGCCGGTAGTACGCGTGGACGTCCACCGGCATGTTCACGAACGCGTGTCCTGATTGAGCAGGAATGACAGGAACGTGTTGCGGCGGTCCACCTGGCGTTTGGCGGCGCAGTTATCGATGCCCCACCGGTCGCCGAGAATGATGACGGATTCCTTCGCGCGGGTCACCGCGGTATAGAGCAGGTTGCGATGATGCATGAAGGAGTGAGACTTGTGAGCGATGACGATGGCGCAGGGGAACTCCGAGCCCTGGACCTTGTGGATAGACGTCGCGTATGCCAGTTGCAGGTTCCCAACCGCATCCGAGTCCTTCCCGATTTCGACGGGCATGCCGTCGAAGTTGATCGTGAGGCCACCGTCGGTCTCGGCGCCGAGCACGACGCCCATCGCGCCATTCATGACGCCCAGTTCGTAGTCGTTCTTCGTCTGGATTACCTTGTCGCCCGTATAGAAGCGCGGCCGGCGCCCTGGCTCCACGTCGGGCACATCGAATCCGAAGAGCTTCTTCTGCAACAGCCGCTGCAACTCGATGTTCAACTCGACCGTGCCGAGCGGCCCCTTGTGAGTGGGCGTCAGCACCTGGACATCGCGGATCAGGTCGTAGGTGAGCCGCTCCCGGAGCACTTCATCAAACAGCAGGAGAAGCATGCGCCGCACATCGTCACGGTCGGTGAATCGGTCGATGACGTACCACGGCCGCCGCGTGGCGTTCTGTTCTTCCGATGTGGGCCGCACCTCGCCCGATAGGATTGCCGTGGAGTTCTCTTTCAGCACTCCCGCCTGGCGAATGATTTTGGTGAGCAACGTTGTCGGAATCGCGCGCGACCGTACCAGATCCCTGAGAAGGTTGCCCGGGCCGACGGGCGGCAACTGGTTATGGTCGCCAACAAGGACAACAGCAGTGCGCTTGAGATCCAGAGCCTGGAATAACCGCCACGCGAGTGGCACATCCACCATCGAGACTTCGTCAACGACCAGAATGTCGGTCTCGATCGGATTCAAAGCATCGCTGGAGTAGGTGTGGCCGTTGAACCCCAGTAGTCGATGGATGGTGCTTGCCTCGTGGCCTACGACTTCTTCGAGGCGTTTGGCGGCCTTCCCGGTGGGCGCAGCGAGAACGACCTTCAGCTCCAGCCTTTCCCCGATGCTGGTGATGGTTGACACCGCGTATGTCTTGCCGCTTCCGGCCCCGCCGGTCATCAAAGAGATGGAGAAGGCCAATGCGTTTCTTACGGCGTCCCTCTGCTCTGGATTCAACTCACCACCCTCGGCGTCGAGCAACTGGTCCATTTCCGCAACCGCATGTGGACCCCGCTGGCAGGCGGTCGTCAGAATCGCAGCTAGTTCCGTCTCCATCCGGTGAATCTCGGGATCGGCGACAACCAACCGCTCGAAGGGCTGGGAGAAGAGGACACCCTCGGCGACCAACGCGTCGAGGTGGCCTTCGATCACCTCGCGGCTGTCGAGAGTGTCCATCACCAGGAGTGTGTTGGCGCGGTCGAGCAGATCTTCATACTCGATCCAACAGTCGCCATCATCGAGCGCCGCCAACACGCAGCAGTGAAGCCCAGCGCGGATGCGGGATGGAAGGTCCTTGGGTGTCCCCATCTTTCGCGCGATCTTGTCAACGCGCTTGAAACCGAAGCCGGAGATCTCGCGCATGAGGACGTAGGGATCGCGCTCCAGGATCGACACCACCTGGCTACCGAACTTCCCGACCAATGTGGTCACCTGGTGATGCGTCAACCCGAATGCCGCGAGATAGGCCATCGCCGTATTGAAATCGCTGTTAGCGATCCAAATCTTCTGCAAATCGAGGATGTTCTCAATGGGCGCCTTGGCGACGGCCGCGACCGTATCCGGCCGCGTCCGGATCGCGGCGTCGAAGCCCAGACCGAAGTGATCCGCGATCGACCGCGCCTTCGCGGGGCCAATCCCCTTCACGTCCGGATGGTTGGCGAGGAAGTTCGCCAGGCCGTCCGGATTCATTTCCAGATCGTGTCCCATGAACTCGGCATCGAACTGGCGCCCGTACTTCGGGTGGTCCACCCAGTGGCCTTCCAGCCGAACCGGATCGCTCGCCCTCACGAAGACCTTGCCCGCGAACTTCACGACGGCTCCGTCCGCGGTGCGGAGCCGGCCGGCGCTGAATGTTGGGCCCGAGTAGAAGACCGTCTCCACGACGCCGCGAATGCTGGTACGCTCCAAAGTCACGTTCCCCACCTCGTGTGCGCAGCGAGCAGATAGTTCTGCACAAAATAACAGGCCGCCTGACGGCTTCCGCAGAAAAACACCGGGACGCGGAAGTCGAGGATGATCGACAGCGCGTTTCCGAGTAACGCGTTCGGGTGCGCTTGGCCCCGGTACCGGCGCTGGAGTACGTCCGGCAGCCCCGCCTCGACCACCACGCACGCAGCCCGATAGCCGCTCAGCTTCCGCAGTTCCTCTCGAAACCGGCTGCGACCGTGGATCACGGTCGAAACGAAGTCATCGAGCGTCTTTCGCTCCACTGCAACTATCCCTTCGAGTCCACCAATGGAATAATCCCCAGCCGGCAGCGCCCGCCGCACTACGGCCGCCAGCCGGGGATCGAAAGAATATGGCTCCTGTTCCCGCGTGTCGACGATGATTGTGGCCGGCCCCTCGTTAGAAGGGCACAAGGGCGTCGCCCGCCTCTTGCCGGAACTTCCCCGGCGCCCGGTCATTTTCGATGCGGCGGTTGAAGAAGATGTTCTCGTTGTCGCCCTTGGTCTTCTTCGTCACCTCGAGCTTGATGTCCAGCAGCTTCTTCAGGTGCTTCGGCAGATCCGACAGCTTGTCGAGATCGATCCCGCACGTGTGCAGGTCGGTTTTGAGGTACTTCAGCGTGTTGTGCGTGATCACGCTGTTGCGCCACATCAGCCGGTTGACGAACTTCGGCGCAATGACGCGTAGCGTCCACTTCAGCATCGGATTGCCACTCGTCTGCGCCTCGGTCAATTCCACCTTTTCCACCGTCACCTGGTATTTGCCGTCGGGAACGCTCTCGAAATCACCGCGTTCCTCGGGCTGCTCGGAGCGGAAATCGTCATCGAACTGCGAAAGGTCAATGTTGCGTTTGCTCATCGGTTATCTCCCTGGGGTTGTTTAGCGGCCGAGGCCGCTGGTTTGCCGGCGGCCGGCTTGAGCGGCGCCACGGCCGTATTGAAGGCATCGAGGAACTTGCCGAAATCCAGATCGAGGGTCTCCGGCAGGCGCCCGGTCCGGTCGCCAGCTTCGTAATACTTGCTGGGCTTGGTGCGGATCACCCGGCGAGTGCTCTTGTCCTCACCGTCCTCCAGGTCGCAATACAGAACCATGTCAACCATGCCAAGCACGATTTTGCGGGCCTTGTCGGGCAGGGTCGGTACGATGCGGGTGTACTTGCCGGTACGCGTCTCGACTTCGATCTCCTTGGCGTGCGAGACCAGAAACAGGCCGTAGGGCAGGAACGCCAGCTTTGTCAGTACGCGCTGGAATTCATTGTTGATGAGGGCGTAGCCTTTGCCGTAGCCAAGGTCCGACTCGTGGTCGATGTTGTGCTTCTTGAGGATGAAGTCGGTGCAGAACTTGTAGGCGTTGTCGATGGTGTCGATGATGATCGTCTTGAACGGGTGCTTTCCCTCGACGATCTCGGCGCATGTCTTAAGCAGATCATCCCAAGACTGGATAGGCGCCTGGTAAACATCCAGCGCGTTCAGGCCGGGTTCCGTGGCGAGGAAGAGCGCGCCCTCGGACTGAGAGCAAAACGTGGACTTCCCGATTTTGGTCTGCCCGTAAGCGAGCACCGTCAGGTGCGCGAGTTCGGGCTTGGGTTGCGTCTTTTCGGTTGGCAGAATGGACATCGCAGTTGCGTTTCTCCTTTCGTCAGAAAACTGGTTGAGGCGCGTCACTGGGCAGCACGCGCAGTTCTTCATTGGGCGCGACACGCTGGTAGAAGTTCCCGATCAGATTCGGATTGCCGTTCGAGCGGCAGAGCGCGAAATAGGGACAAGGCCGCTGGTAGTTGAAACAGAATGCGGTGTTCTGGTAGAAGACACCGCGCCGTCGCGCGTCCAGGAAGGCCTGCGTCAGCTCCCAGAGTTCGCTGCGTAAGATGTCGAACCGGTCGCGCGACAGGTACAGCATTTCGCGATGCAGCATCGTCGGCTCGGAGTACTTCTCCGCGAGGCGCTGCTGGAACTCTTCGTCGGTTTCCGGCATCCGGCGCTTCGCGGAACTCTTTCCGGTCTTCGACTTCGCCAACAGTTCCGCGCGCCGCGCCTGAAACTCCTGCTCCGTCTCCCCCTTGCCCTGCTGGAGCTTCGCCTTGACCAGGACGTTGTACAGGATGCCAGTGATGGGAATGCCCATCGTCTGCTCGACGTAGTAGGAGTAGATGGTGATCTGGAAGTCGGTCCAGAGACGCTCCAGATAATCCGAGTCGATCTGTGACGCCGTCTTATGTTCGAGCACGAAGTAGTCGCCCCCGATTCGGACGATGCCGTCGACCTTGCCCGCGAGGACAAAACTTCGCGATGCCGCGCCAGTGGCGGGATTAACGATGGGGCCCTCGAAAGTCTTCTCCAGCGCGATGACTTCGAAGTCCTCCACTGCGTACCGGGGCGCGTAGGCCCGCATCATCGCTGTTGCCAAATGCCAATCCCGCTTCTGGCCCTCATCCCGGAGCCGCTTTGGGCAGAGCTCCTCAATGAGGGCCAATACCTCGGCCAGGTCACGCCGTTGGTGCCATGTCTGCAAACACTCGTGCATAAGGGACCCGAAGTGCAGGTTGCGGTCGCGCTCGGCCGGCACGAGCTGCTGCAGGTAGCGCCAGTCCACCGCCTTCCGGCAGTTACGAAAGAGCGACCACATGGAGTACGTGGAAACCATCGGGGCGGTCATGCGACCTTCCCGATGTCCGGAAACTTCTCCGGCGCCGGGCCGTCGCTCTTCCAGAACAGCTTGCGCAAGGGCCGGTTCTCGCGGTAGTACATCCACGCCTTGAAGAACAGCGCCACAATCTCCAACTGGGGCAATTTGGCCTTGGCCTGCCGGTCCGCCAGCAGCCGCTCGCGCAAGTGATAGACAGGATTGTCGGGACTCAGCTTCAGCCCGTGGGCCAGCTCCAAATAGAACCGTTGGGCCAGATCGCGGTTCTGTGCGGCGAACTCGTAGTAGCAGAAACCGACGAGTCGCGGCGGTGCGATCTTCTTGCCCAGGAGCTTGGCCTGGGCCACGGCGGCATCCAGCGCGGGCAAGCTTTGAGCGGCCTCGACCACCTGCGGCTTGGTGGGCTGGCAGCGGGGATCGGTCATGTACTGGATTCCATGCCGCCGGTGCAGGACAATCAGGCCCGCCACCGCGCAGGCGCACGAGGCGTTATGCGCGCCTTCGACGTGCGCGATATTACCCGCCGTGCGCGACTTCCCGATATCGATGGTGCGGATGGTTTCCGGGGCAAGACCGAAGAGCACATCGGTATCGAAGGAAAGCTTGGCTTCTATGCAGGCGTGCAGCCGGTGCTGGCCGTCGATCAGCCGCCCATCGGTGTCAAACCGGATCGCGTCTCCGTTGTACTGCCAGCGCCCTTCGAGCATGTCGACGCCGTAACGGATCACGAGGCTGTCGGTCAAGGGGCGGTTATTGTGGACGTTCTTCTCAAGCCATTGCCGCGCCAGTTCCGGCGTCACCTGCATGCGCACGCGCTGCGACGGGCGGCTGGCAGCCGGGTTGGGTTGCTCGGCCGGCTTGTCTTGCTTCGGTTGCACAACGTTTAAGGAAGTCATTCGCTCTCTCCATGGAAGAAATGAGTTGGTCCCGATCCTGCCGGGAATTCAGTTGTCGTGCGAGGTCCTCCGCAGAAGCCTCGCAATTGGTTATCAGCAGCACGGCGCGGACGATGGCATCGAGATGGTTCGAAGCGCCGTCATTGGCTGGGGAAGCTGTTCCGCTGTTTTCGGTCGACGGGTTGGATCTCTGCTTTCGCTTTCGCTTGCCGATCTTGGTGGTGTCCTGCTGGTAGGTGCTTCCACCCCGGGTGACCGTGCGGGCGGTTATCTGTGGAATTTCCATAGATAGGCGTTCCCGCCAGTTGCCTACTGTCTTCACGTCGATGCCGACGTGGCGAGCGATCTGGTGATCGCTGAGCTCGCGCGATTTCACGTGTAAGAGCGCGGCTTTTACAGCGCGTTGCTTGTCGGTGTTCGTACGCCGCAACCCGTTCGCTCTGTTCGCACTGAAGCTGTACCACTGGGCGTCTTCGAGAGTGCCCTGGTGAAGCTCACAATCGATCGTGTCGAAGCCCGCCGCGTATGCGGCTTTGACCCTGTGGAAGCCGTCTGCCAGCCAATATTCCGAGCCATCGTAGAAGACGGCCACCGGCGGGAACTTCGCCCCGGCTCCCATCGCTTCGGCGTAATCCTCGACGGCATCGAAGTCGAGGACGGCTCTCGGTTGTGTGCCGCCGTCCAGGCGGATGCCGTTAATCGGAAGTGGCTGGCTCTGCTTCACCGCGCGCCTCCGGTATTCGCGGGCGCCAGACCGGCTTCGTTGAAGGCCTTGCGGAGGTCGCCGATCCATTGGTGTACACGCGAGCGCGACTTGCCGGCTTGCCGGAGTACGTCTGCGAGGCCCATCTCGCTCAACTGTCGCGCGAGGATTCGCAAATGGACTGGAAGCCGTGCGACGACCGCCTGGACGTCCAGCCGGAGGTCCAGATCAACGTCGGGAGAGGCCACGTGGCTCCAGTCAGCCTCGGGATCCGGTTGCGAGAATGACCGGGTCCGGCATTGCCGGGCGGCCAGTTTCGCCGCCCTGTTTTGCAGGACACCAAAGGCAAACCCACGGTGGTCGCCACGGTCGGGATTGAACCGAGGGCGCCGCTTCAGATAGTCGAGCAGCAGGTCCTGGCAGATGTCATCCCAATCGTCGTTACTGAAGCCGTAGTTGCCAACCATGCGGCTGGCGCGGATCTCGGCCTGCTGAATGACCGAGGGATCGATTGCGGCGACAGTGCTCACGGCTCTACCTCCGCTGGCATCGCTTCGACGACAATGCGGAAGGGCAAGCCGTGCCGGATATCGATGCATTCGACCGTCCCGTCCTCCAGCCGCGAAAGTTGCGTAAAGAACCGCACCACCTGGCTGCGAAGCGGGAACTGTTCGAGGCCGGATTCCTGCCGGGCTCCATTCTCGACGTCGAGCTTCAACTCGACAAACACCCGTGGAGGCGGGCTGAACTGTGGTTCTCCATCGCGAACCTCGAGTTCCTCGACGCGGCCGAAGTTCACGGCCTGAAACAAACGCAACAGGCGCTGTTTCGGAGCTGAGAGATCTTTCATGTAGATCATGGCCGATCCCTCACTCGCCCATCCGCACTCGATTGCGGAACAGGAACTCATCGACAGCGGCATGGGTTCGCGGCGCCTTGCCGCTATTCGGCTCGAACTCACCGCCGGCGGTGGCGCCCTTGAGATTGCGGAGTAGCCGGACTCGGATGCGGTCCAGGCGTTTCATGACCGTCCAGATCAGGTCGTCGTCCAGGTTGTGAAGAACGGCGACGCCGCCCACCACGAGGGCGACATCGTCAAATGCGTCGCGGACGACGGTTTCCTGTTCTGCGGGCAGGCCGCCGGGCCGGGCCTTATTTTCGGCAGGTTGTTCTGCGGTTGGCAGCGGTGAGTTCATGTTTCGTTGGCTCCCGCTGCCGTTCCCGGTGATTGATTACCGTCGGACCGCCAGCAAGCCGCCGCCGTGACATGATGTGATTGAAGGCAAGGCAGATAACTGCCGAATTAAAAATTGTTCATGTCGATCTGGCCGCAAAAAACGCCGGTGATCAATCACCGGCACGGGTGGACCCTTGCTAGACTGGAGTCGGCAGGCGGTCTATGAAGAAGGAATCAGTAATCGTCAGCGATCCCGAGATTCTGGGTGGCACGCCGTGCTTCCGCGGCACGCGCGTTCCCGTCGATTCACTCATCGACTACCTGGAAGCCGGCGACACGCTGGATGAGTTTCTCGACAACTTTCCTTCGGTGACCAGGGAAGCCGCGATCGCGGCGCTCGAGGAAGCGAAGACTCTCCTCACGCGCGCGCGATGAAGGTTCTGATCGACGAGAACCTTCCGCGCAAGCTCGCCGGCCATTTGCGGGGCCACGGTTGCAAGACTGTTGCGGAATGTGGATGGGCAGGCAGGAAAAACGGGGAGTTGCTGTCTCTGGCTGAGCCGTTATTCGACGTCCTGCTGACGTTGGACAAGAGCGTCCCTTATCAGCAGGACGTATCATCGGGAAGCATTGCGGTTCTCATCGTTCGCGCTCGCTCGAATCGAATTCAGGATCTGCTCCCATGCATCCCCGAATGTCTCGCCGCCCTGGAGCGGATTCGACCAGGAGAGGTGATTCGTGTCGGCGATGTTCGTACTTCGTGAAGATGCCGGAGTGCGGTGCGCGCGATCATCAATCGCTGTGGACGCGAAGCGTCGATTCGAAGTAGCCGGCCATGCCGCGATAGAACTCTGCCTCTCTGTACTGTTCCGGCAGAGTCTCTTCAGAGAGATCCTCGTCGCGGAAGCTCTGCGCCGCCACAATCGCCGTCTCGATTTCGCGAGCCAGTACGCCGTTGATCCACTCCGTCGTGATGCTCCTTGCCGGCGCCTTCCCAAAGAACGCCGGGTAGTAAGCGTGGCCTCGCTGGCCGCCATTCAGTTCGTTCGTGTGGTGACCGTGGGCGTCAATCGAAATGTGCAGCATTCCCTCCGCGAGAGTGACGGATACCTGCACCCGTGTTTCCCAACCGACGCGTGGCACGGGGATCTCCCACGAGCCTTGGAATTTGGAGGGGCGATCCGCGAGTAATAGGGCAAGCTGGCAGATGAGCGCGGTCACGCGGCGTCCTCCGCGTCCTCAGCGTCCATATTCTCCTCGGCCGCCAGCACGTCTGCTACGGTGTTCTGGATACAATCGGCGAGGTCATCACCATACCATTCTTCGTCGTCATCGACGCTCTCCAGATCGAATCCTTTGGTGGCGTGATGTACGAGGGAGAGCTTCATTATGTACTGGCCGGGATCGTTCCACCATCCCAATTCGGCGACGTGGGCTCGGCGTAGCAGTTCCTCAACTGCGGTCCATGCCTTGACGGCTTGCGCGAGGCGCTCACCATTAAGAACGCACCACTCGGCCAGCTTCTCTGGTTCACGCATCTGGACCATGCGCTCCAGTTCCATCGATTCTTGTGTTGTGAAAATGTTTGCAGGCTGACTCATACTTTCTCCTTCTCTATTGCTGAGCAAAACTGACGGCGTCGAATTGGGCAGACCACAACGAAGGGCCGTATGTGAAGCGGAACGGAGCTTCGTCGATCTGCATGAGCGAGCATAGAAACCGCGAGAGTTCCAGCATGGCGGCATCGTCCTCGGATGCGGTGATCCTTCCTGATTTCCGCAGAACCTCCAGCAGACGTTTGCAGACCGCTGTCGGGCGGCGGTTCTCCATCAACCCGAGAAACGTCAGATCGTATTCCTTCGCAACCGAGCCCACGTCCACCGCCGCTTCGGTAAGGCGCCGGCCGGCCGCGTCGTAATGCGTGGCGCCCTTGACGCGCACGGCATCGACGGAAATCATGATCGAACCCTGCCTGGCCTCCCGCACAGAGACATTGCTCCAGTTCGCGCCCGGTGGCGTTGGGAACCGGACTCCTTCCGCAGGCGCGATCTGCACGCGGCACTCGTAACGCCGGAGTTCCTTGTTTGCTGGTAGTGGATCGTCGCGTTCGAGTCCAAAGAACGCCTGCATCCAGTCGCGCGTGTTCTTCACATAGTTCTTGAGGTTGCTTCTCTGCGAATCAGTCAGGCGTGCATCATCGAACGGCAGAACCCCACCGAACCGTGCCAGCAGGAGCAGGAACTCCCACTTGGCGTTGGGAATAAGGCCGCCGCTGCGTTTGTTCGCAAAGCCGAGTTGCTGGAAGTCGAACTCCCGCCGAATTCCGCGCACCTCCACCTTCAGGGACAGATCGCCGACAAGGAGCCTTATTTCCTCCCAAGCCGTACTCTGCGGAGTTGGAAACGCCGCGCTGGCGGGAAGCGTTCGGCGCGGCCCGTCCTTGTGGAGGATGTCTTCTACGAATGCCGTGTCAACGCGGAGCGCGCCGCCCTCGACGTGCGCCACTTGTGATAGCCGCAGCACCGTGATGCCCGGTTGTTTCCACCCCTCGCCTCGCGGCAAGGCATCCGGTACGAATACCACGGCAGAGGTTGCATCGAGTATGCGTTTGAGCCCGCTCCCGAGGACCTGCGCGTCGCGGCAATTGGCGCCGCACACGAGGAAGAACTCGCGGAAGCGTCCCGCCATCTGCCGCCGGCCCAGTGCCCATATTCGGTCCGGCACAACCGGCTCGGTCATCCCGGCCAGATCGAGATTCGCATTCAAAGCTGCGGCCAGAGTGTGCCTGTCGACAAGCCATTGCCGCATGTCATCGAACTCCACCTCGATCAGCCCGTCTTCCGGACAGACGATGTGCGGCCGGCTCCGCCCGTGGACTTCCTCATTAGGATAGAAAACGGCTGCGCCGTGGGCCCGCCCGCAGGAGTAACACGTCACCTCTGCGGCCAGGCCCGCTTCCCGCAGGAGCCCCAAACCGGTCAGCGCTTGCCGAGTGCCCACCGGCCACCGCTGGATCTCGTCGGCAGCCAGCAGCGGCTCGGCTTCTTCCGTGCGCCACCAGAATGGTCGAAGTTCAGCGCACAGAAGCATCGATACCCCACCGCTTCAGACATTCCTTCAAGACCAATTCTTCCGGGGTATCGCCGAGGTTGCAGGTGGACGGCCACCCAAGATCGAAGCTGACGCTTCGGTTGGAAAACACGGCCTGAATCGAGGCGCCCACGACAACCAGCCTGTCCCGCTCCACCACGCCCCTGAGCGCTTCCTCGATCAGATCGTGAACGTTTAAGTGGGTGTTCCGCCCATCCACGTCGAAATTCACGTACCGCTTCTGAATCCCCGGCCAGCGAACACGGATGGATTTTACCCGCACAAGTTCGAAGTTCTCGCCCGGCTGTGTGTTGAAGATGAAGTTGCGATCCAACAGACCTTGCAGGTTGTACTCCGCTTCCTGCAAAGGAGCCGGGTCCTGATCCACGTGAAGAATCGCGCGCGCGAACCGCGCCCCTAATTCTGCCCGCACCTTGCTGCCGCCCTCGGCGCAGATCTCTACCGTGCCCGCCCTCCGGTCATAGACGATCACGACCTCGAAGGCAGGCTTCCAGTCCCGGCGCGAGAGTTCGCCGTCCACCTCATAGCCGAGGAGGGTGTTCCAATAATCCGCCGGATACGCGAAGAAGTAGTCGAGATGATTCTGCGCGAAGTGCTCCACCTTGCAGTGCTCGCCCCGATCCTGTGCCTCCTGGTAATATCGCGCCAAAAGCCTGCCGAAATCCGCCAGCGCGGACTCCGACGTGTCCGGAGCGATCTGTGGAAGACCGTTGCGTTTCTCCATCAGTCCACGCGGCAAAAATTCCCAGCGCGCGGCGGTAGTCGCTTCCGCGAACAACGCGGGCTGCTCCAGGAATGCCGACATCGCGCGCTCATACGGCGTACGGCGATTGGCCGCCGATGTAGGCAATTCCACGTCCCACTGCTTTGCGATGCGAGTCAAAAGCGCGGAACCGCGGCGGGAGGCCAACTCCCAGATCGCGCGAAAGTCGCGGCCGATGTCTCGGCGTTGGGCCTCTGGGAGCGCGAGAATAGCTTGGTGGATGGGATCGATTCGGGTCTCCCGAAAGTCCTTCCAGGGAAGATCAAGCAGCAGACCTTTAGTTTGGAAATAGCTGTGAAGCAGGCGATTCGGCGCCTGCCGTAGAAACACCTTCGGCGTGTAACTTGGCACCATTGTGGCGACCTCTCAAAAGAATTGGGTCTGCCAATGCTCCACGAGCCAGACCAAGCACAAGACTCCCCTCGAAGTTCGGCGACCGAAGGAAGTTGAGACTGGCGAAGACCCTGTTTAAGTTTGAAAGTGCGTGTCTAAGCAGAAATCATAGCATGGCGAATAAAAGGCGAATAGAGCATCTGGCCGCAAGCTGCTGAGAGCAGCGGAGTTGTTTTCCTTGCCAGGATTACGCGATTTCTGTCGATTTCGGTAAACCTAGCTTTTGCTTCAACTTAGACCAGAGCGCCCGCTGCTCGTCCCACAGCACCTCATCAGAAATAGCAGCCACTTCAGGCACGGTAATCGAGAATTCGCCACGCCGTACTGGCGGAAGACGAAGGATCTCTTCCTGGATAGCTGGAGCGAGCCAGAGCATCCTCATCACCTGGCTGACACGCTCGCGGGAGATCGCTCCGAGACGGGCCAGATCCGCATGATCGGTGGCCTCGCCGCGCGTCAACAGATCCTCGAACAGGATCGCCTGCGCCATGGTGTGCGTGATTCGCGGCAGCCTGTCGCGCTCCACGAGTGCCGGGGCCATAGGTAGCCGCGGCGTGATTACCGTGACTTCACTGCCGTTGCGCCCACGGCCTGACGGCCGAAGCGAGCACCGCACTTCTACAAGCCCACTATGTTCCATTCCGCTTACCTCCTATGCTGTCGGCACACACATTTGCTTCAACACCGCCGACCGGAATCCCACCGTCACCGCGCCGGTCCGGCCATCGTATGTGACCCGCTCCACCAGCGCCTTCACCAACTTCTCCTGCTCGCGCGGCGACATCTGCTGCCACAGTGAATCGAAGTTGCGCAGCGTCGTCGCCACGTGCTCGCGGTCCACGCCCTCGGAAATCTGCGTCCCGAGTTGCTTCTTGACGGCAGTGAGCCGCCGCTCGATCGCCGCACTTCGATCCTGGAGATCCGCCAGCCGGTCCGTCGCCAGTTTCATCGCCGGGCCCTTGGCAGCCGACGTCGTCACCAAGCCCGCCATCTCGTCGTTCAACCGCCGCAGTTCGCGTTCGGCCACGCGCTTCTCGTGCTCCAGTTCTGCGTACTCGGAGAGGCGGTCGCCTTCAAGACTGCCCACAACAGCATCGACCATGGCGGGGTGGCTTCCGATCCCCCGGATCTGCGCCACGACTGCCTCCTCAATGGCCGGCGCCGAGACCGCCTTGGTCGCGCACTTGTTCCAGCCGCGCTGATGTGCCGTGACGCAAACGTAGTAGCGATAGAGTTTGTTCGCGGTTTTCTTCGTATAGGTATGGATCATGCCGGCGTCGCAACTGGCGCAGCGCACGATGCCTTTGAGGATCGCGCCGTATTTGTTCCGGATCTCGTAACCGCCGATCCGCCCATTCGCCTTCAGCATCGCCTGGACTCGTTTCCAGGTGTCCGTCTCGACGATCTGCGCCTGCTCCCCGTCGTACAGTTGGCCGCGGTAGTGGACCTTGCCGATGTAGATGGCGTTGGTGAGCAAGTTGTAGAGGGTGTTCTTGGCGAACTGCGTGCCGCCGGCGCGCGTCCCTTTGCGCGTGGTCCATTCCTTCAGCGTCCACCCACGGTGTTCCAGTTCCTGGATCACCGGGATGAGCGAGCCGCGCTCTAGATAGAGATCGAAGATTGCACGGACCCGCTCGGCCTCGGCCTCGTTCACCATAAGTGATCCGCCCTGCGGCGCGACGTCGTAACCGAGCACCGGGAAGCCACCGACCCACTTCCCTTTACGGCGCGCGGCCGACATCTTGTCCTGCGTCCGTTCCGCGATCATCTCGCGTTCGAACTGCGCGAAGGAGAGCAGGATGTGGAGCGTGAGCCGCCCGAGCGAGCTGGTCGTATTGAACTGCTGCGTCACCGAGACGAAGCTCGCGCCGTGCTTGTCGAGCACCTCCATGATCCTGGCGAAGTCGAGCAACGAACGTGTCAGGCGGTCCACTTTGTAGACGACTACGCAGTTGACCAAGCCGGCCTTGATGTCCTCCAACAGCCGCTTGAGCGCCGGCCGGTCCATGTTGGCGCCGGTGAACCCGCCGTCGTCATAATGCTCCGGAAGCGCCCGCCATCCCTCGTGAGTCTGGCTTCGGATGAAGGCCTCGGCCGACTCGCGCTGGGCATCAAGCGTATTGAAGTCCTGCTCCAGGCCCTCCTCGGTGGACTTCCGCGTGTAGATCGCGCAACGCACCGCAGTCCGCCGTGCGGGTCGCAGCGCTTCAGATGTTTCGGGTAGCAACTCGTTTCTCCTTCCGACCGGCGCATTCCTTGTCTAGCAATCCAAAAAAGCGGAACCCGTTCCACTTCACGCCTGTCACCTCCTGCGCCACCGCGCTGAGCGAGCTGAACTTCCGGCCGTCGTACTCCACGCCGTCCTTCAGCACGGCCACGACGATCAATTGGCCCTTGTATTCCCGCGTCACCAAACTCCCCGGCATCGGCATCCGCGAGTCCGCTGCATTGGGCAACTTCGTCTTCACTGTCAGATCGATGGGGAGGCCTTCTCTTCGCCGCTGGACGTTGGTGACCATCCGGCGGTCGAGCGCGGAGCCGCGCGCCAAGGCCAATGCGAACTGGCGCGCCTCCTCACTCAGCGGCGGTTCGATCGAGGCCTGCAACCGGCGAGCGATCTGGCGGAAGAGGAATCGGCGATGGTTCGAGGTCGCCTCCTGGCCGAACCACTCGAGGTGCCATCGCCGGAGCTCCGGGACGCTCATCAGCCTCAGTTGATTAATTTGGGCACGCGGGTCCGTGCCTGTAGTCGCCGTGGTCTTCTTCATAACGTCGCGCCTACTGAGCATGAGGGCTCTTCGCGCGCCCGTTATCAAGCTCTCCGTTGACGGGCTCCGCCGGAGTCTCCGGCGTTTCGGGGAGCTGGTTTGCCGCGAGGTACCGGCGGTACGCGACCGCCAGCAGTGCGGCGACTTCGTCGATGGCGTCGTTGGCGATGGGATCGGAAGTGATCATCCGTTCTCTCCTGGCGGCAATGCCGGACGGAAAAGAACGGCGTGGGTGGCGGATCAGCGGGCCGCGCGGAGTCGGGTGTGGCTGCCGGACTGGTCCGACACCCACAACGGTTTCCGCTTGGCGGCCTACCCGCTGTCTGGTGTTTAAGAAGCGATTTCGCTCCCAACAATAGATACTCCGCGAATGTCGAAAATGTCCAATCGTGGGCCGGCAGGTTGGACCCCTCTGTCAAGGGTCGGTAGCCGTCAAGCGGAGACTGCGGAGAATTCGCAGGAAAAACCGTGGGCCACAGGCGCAACCGTAACGGTCCAAGCCGGTCACCAACGCTATCTGTGTTCGGATGGGGAGAACGCGGAAGAGCGGAAAGGGCCAGGAATGTTTGGGATATGTGGCCTATTTCCAGACCACGATGGCGTCAAGGGAAACAGGCGGTGGAAGCTCGTAGAAACGGTAGTGGCTCAATTCCCACCTGCCACAGGGTGATTAACAGCCGTTCGAACCTCATGCCTGGGTGGGATTGGCACCTGACAAAATTCGCGGGAGCAGCACCGACGCCAGCGCATGCATGCAGAGGAGCTTTGAAGCGACAGCCCATAGTGCTGGGCAGAAGGAGCGCAACCGGCGGTACGCACGGATTTGCGCTATCCTTTTCCGCAATGAAGCGCAAGCGTGCCCCGATGCCGAAGGTCCAGCCGTGGCCGGGCTCGACCTTCGCGCTAAAGACCAAGTGGGAAGATTGGATTGCCGACCGGCATCTCTGGGTGTTTCTGGAACGCCGCGTACCGGGCAAGTTCGGACGTCTGGAAGTCATGCACGCCATTGTTCCGAAGGGTCGCAAGAAAAGCGAGTTGGGAACCCTCTTCGGCTCGGCGAGATATCGGCGCGGCGCGCTGGACGGCGCGCGCGAGCTCTTCCGGCAGGTCGCCGTGCCCGACGATCAGGCTGCGAACTTCATGCAGACGATTGCGAGGGAATTCCCTTACCCGACCCCGAACGAGGTGTTCGAAGAAGAGATGTCCAACCCGCTGCTCGCGGTGGCGTTGGGCGACCGCTATCAAGAGCTCAGTTACCATCGGACTGGAGTGCCGGAAGTGACCGAAGACGATCGAGCGCTGATCGCGCAATGCTTGGCGGCATTCGAGGCGAGGGTCAAGGAAGATCCAGCGGAGGGCCGGAAGTTCTTGAAATTCGTGCTCGGCAGTGGCCGGCTCTAGGAACGCGGGTCTATACCAGGCACGACCCTATGCCTTACCATAGGATTGAGGACGATATGAGCACACGCGAGGTCATCGCCCGCGAGTTGGAGCGTCTTTCCGAAGGGGATCTGGACAAACTGCTGGCCTTCCTGCGGTCGCTTAAGGAGGCGCACGCCGACGCCATGCTGCCGACGTTAGCCGCCGAGTCCGCGCTGGCCAAAGACTGGCTCACACCCGAGGAGGACTCGGCCTGGGCCAATTTGTAAGAGGCGATGTTGTAGTCCTCAACTTCCCGTTTTCCGACCTCAGCCAGACGAAGCGCCGTCCGGCGCTGGTGCTGGCGGCTCCGCTGGGCGACGACGTCATCCTTTGTCAGATCACGAGCCAAGCGAAATTCGATATCTATGCTGTTCCGCTCGAGCAAGCTGATTTCACGTCGGGAGGCCTGAACCAGAGCAGCAGAATCCGCCCGAACCGATTGTTCACCGCGGATGAGCGAATCGTCGCCTACCGCGCGGGGCGCGTTTCCACTGCGAAGGCGCGCGAGGTTGTGGACCGTCTCATCGCGATTCTGACTCAGCCCTGATTCCTGACCCGTCACCGCCTCCGGCGGCGGGCTGTGACCTGCGGCGGCGGTTCGATCTTCGCCGCCTCGGGCGCAGGCTCGGGCCGGATCAGAAAGGCTCGAATGCTATCGTCACGCCAATCATAGATGATGCTCTCGACGTGATCCCGCAGCTGATTTGATTCCAATTTGACGCGCCAGTTGATCCAGAACTGTTGCTGAACGGCCGTCTCGATGTCTTGAGCGCAGACTTGGCGGCTGCAGGGTTTCCGGCCGCCCTCGGTGGAGCGACACCGATAATACCGATAGAGCCAGTTCTTGTAGCGAATGAGATGCGGCGTCATCGGGCGCTCGCACATCGCGCATTGGATCCGTCCTTTGAAGGGCCAGTCGATGTTGTACCGTTTGCCCGGCGCTCGCGTACGCCGGGATTGAAGCTGGTCAGCTACGCTGGCAAAGATCTCCCCGCTGACGATCGGTTCATGGTGGCCTCCGCGCACGCCATTCTTCTCCCGGAATGATCCGATGTAGACCGGATTGCGCAGGGTGGCGAGGATCTGGCGGGCGGTCCACAGCCCGCCTCCGTGGAGCTTTCCGTTGCGTCGGCCAGCAGTGATTTTCGTGCGCCAGCCGCGCTCGTTCGCCGCTTGGGCGATCTCAGCCGGAAGCTTGCCGGCAGCGGCCTCTTCGAACATCCATTTCACGACAGCGGATTCGCTCTCGTTTGGCACGAGTTGTTTTGTCCCCGGATCGGCGTCGTAGCCGTAGGGTACAGCACCCGCGATCCGTCGTCCGCGGGCTTTTAACGCAACACGGGCTTCAGCAATCCGTGAGGCGATCATCTCGCGTTCGAACTCAGCGAATGACGCCAAGATGTTGAGTACCAGATTGTCCTGCGCGCCGCACCCCAGCTCCGGCGCTGTGACAATGACCAATTTGGTCTTGTGTTTCCGGAACTCTTCGAGCAGCCGAACGGAGCCGACCACGCTGCGGGCAAGCCGGTCCAGGCGATAGACGATGACCTGTTCCACTCGGTGGGCGCGAACTTCGATCAGGAGCCGCTGGAGGGCGGGACGATTAAGCGTCGCTCCCGAAACTCCGTCGTCATCGAAGCGTTCCTCGATGAGGGTCCAGCCGTTGAGGGCCTGAGCAATCACCAACTCGCGGCAAAGCTCGTACTGAACCTGACACGACGAGAGGTCATCTCCGGTCGCGACGGACTGCCGGGTGTAGATGGTACAAGAAATCGGTTCGGGCGGCGTGAGAAACGGGTCCTCCGATATAGTGCAATCTCGGACTCCGACCTCTCATTTGATCATCTGAAAACGCCGTCTCCGGCCACCGGATCTTCGAGCTTCCGAATTTCAGCAAAACCGCATCTCCTGGGCCGCCAGCGTAGACCCCCCTGTCAACTTCGCGAACCTGTCAATGGAGAAAACGGAGAATTCCGCAGCAGGATTCGTGGACTCCAGGTCGAACCATGGCGGTTCATTGCGCTCCCCACCAAATCGCCTCTCGAACCGGAGACTACCGGTTCGACAAATACCTGCAAAATGTTTGGGATGTGGGGCGCGCCGAAATGCGCTCGTGTCAAGGAAAACAGCTAACGAAGCTCGCACCTACGGCATGTGGCTCCCCGGCATGGATTCGAACCACGATTCACGGCTCCAAAGGCCGCTGTCCTACCGTTAGACGACCGGGGAAAGTAGCGCCAGACCATTAGTGTAGCCCGAACCTCGAACCCACCGCAATTTTCCGTCTTGTCCAATACAAGATGAGCCTGAAGCGGGAACGTGTTTCCAATACAAGATGAGCCTGAACAGGATCAAGCGGGCATGCTGGAGAGTTGACAATCGGCATGGTGGAACGGAAGGTCCTAAGCCT
>JADLBG010000518.1 GCA_020847895.1 Bryobacterales bacterium | reverse complement strand
TTGCCGTCACCGAGTACAACTGGGGCGCCGAAGGCCACATCAACGGGGCTACCGCGCAGGCGGACATCCTCGGCATCTTCGGACGCGAAGGCCTGGACATGGCGGCGCGCTGGACGACGCCCGATGCCTCCACTCCCGTCTACAAAGCGATCCGGATGTACCGCAACTACGACGGCGCAAAATCCGCCTTCGGCGAGATGAGCGTCTCGGCCGCCGGGCCGAATCCGGACAACGTGTCGGTCTTCGCCTCCACCAGGGCCTACGATGGGGCGTTGACGGTGATGCTGATCAGCAAGTACACCAGCGGGAACACTCCCGTGACAGTAAACCTTTCTCACTTTGCCGCTTCCGGCCCGGCGCGCGTCTATCAGTTGAGCGCGTCGAACGCGATCACGCGCCTCGCGGATGTGGCGGTCACCGGCGGGGCGCTGAGTACCACTGTGCCTTCGCCCAGCGTCACCCTGTTCATTGTGCCGCCGGTATCCCGCTGCGACTGCAATCGTGATGGCGCGGTGAATGTCGTGGATGTACAGCGGCTGGTGAACGTGGTGCTCGGCGTCTCCCCGCCGCTCGGGACCGAGGATCTGAACCGTGACGGCCGCACCGATGTGGTTGACCTGCAAGTGCTCGTGAATGTCGTCCTCGGAGCCCCCTGTCCGGCGTAGCTTCAAGCCTCCGGCTCGTACTCGAGAACGACCGCCGTGATATCGTCGCTTTGCGGCATTCCTTCCGTAAAGGTTTCTACCGCGTTGGTGAGCGCGGTGATCAGTTCGGCGCAGCTTCGTCCTGGGTTGCCGCGCAACAGTAGCTCGAGGCGTTTGGTTTCGAAATATTGGCCCGCGCGGTTGCGCGCTTCCGATACGCCGTCGGTGTACACGACGATGCGGTCTCCAGGGTCGAGATGGGTGGCCTCGACGCTGAATTCGGCGTCCTCGAGCATCCCCAGCGGTAGACTCGTGGCCGGGAGCTTCACCACTTCCCCCGTCTTGCGTATGATGAGCGGCGGGCAGTGGCCCGCATTGCTCCAGCGCATGTGACCGTCCTTGTTGAGGACGCCGCAAAAGACGGTGGCGTATTTTTCACCTCCCGTGCGCTCCGTGAGGAATTGATTCACGTGGGCCATCATGGCGTCCATGCGCATTTCGGCGTGTCCGGCGGCCAGAAAGGCGCCCTGAAGCAGGCTGGCGAGAAGCGCCGAACTGACGCCTTTGCCGGAAACATCCGCCACGACGAACGCCCACAGGTCGGCTTCGAGCTGGCGCACATCGCAATAGTCGCCGCCCACCTGGTGGGAGGGAATGCTGGCGGCGGCGGCGCGGAACCAGCCGGACTGCGGCAGCCGCCTCGGCATCAGACTCTGCTGGATCTCCCGCGCGATCTTCAGCTCTTCCTCCATCTTGTGGCGCTCGCGTTCCTGCTCCAGCAGTCGCGCGTTCTCGAGAATCGTCGAGGCTTCGATGGCCAGCGTTTGCAGCAGTTCGCGATCCCCGGCCGAGAGACTGGCCGCGTCGACCTTCGATTCCAGGTACAGCACGCCCACCGTGTCCTCGGCGGCGTGCATCACCATCGTTTCCTCGCTGCCTCCCGTGCGCACTCTCACCAGCGGGACGCACACCACGCTCCTGGCCGGGAGGTTCGCCGTCGATAATTCCGGGTCATCCTGAAACTGCCGCCGCGGATCGAAGTTCATCGAAAGCAGTTCACGCCGGTTATTCAGCGCCTTGTGAATCAGCCGCGTCGGAGCCTGCAGTTCGCTTGCGGGAATCTGCCCCCCGCGCTGATCGCGCGCGACGACGATATCGAGATCATCGCCGTTCCGCAGCAGCAGAAAGCCTCGCTGCGCGGAGGTAACCGTGAGCGCCGCATCCACTACCGCCGAAAGCACCGTCAGCGTGGAGAGCGAACTCTGCACCGTGCGCGCCACCTCCACCAGCGCCCGCAGCTTCGAAAGACTCGTGGGTGCGCCGGACCGTGTGGAGGAGGAGAGCTGATCCATCAGTCGCTGGATTTCCTCTTCCTCCAGCGTGAAGATCAGCCGGTAGGAATCCTCCACGCCGAACTCGATGCGGTCGCCGCTTGAAAGCTTGCGCCGCCCCGCCACACGCGTTCCATTGACTTCCACTCCATGGCGGCTGTTGAGGTCTTCAATGTAATAGTCGCTGTTTTCCTCGATCAGGCGCGCGTGGTTGCGCGAGGCGCGGTTGTCTCGAAGCACAAGGTTGCTTTCCGCCTGCCTGCCGATGGTAAACGGCAAAGGCCACACAACCACCCGCTGGCGGTTTCCGCTCGGGTCAATCACCAGCAGCGCCGCCTGCCGGCCGATTGCGGCTTCCATGGCGCTCATTCAGCTTTTTCGCGCACGGCTCGAGTGGTCTCCGTCGCGGACTTCAACCAGTTCCCGCGCCCTTAGTACCTGGCAGTGCGAACAGTATCCGCCGATTTCCGTGCGCGTGATGAGGATCTGAAACCCGAAATGCGACTCCACCTGCTTGCGCAGCCGGTGCAGCGGCTCACCGAAAAACTCCTCCACCTTTCCGCAGCGCAGGCAGATGATGTGCGCGTGTTCCTGTTTCAGGCGCGTCTCGTAATAGTGCTGGTCGCCCCCGTAGTGCATGAGGTCGAGTTCATCCACCAGCCCGCCCTGCTTGAGCAGTTTCAGGGTGCGGTAGACGGTCACGCGGTTGAGCTTGGGGTCTTTCTCCTTGGCCAGTTGGTAGAGCTGTTCGGCATCGAGGTGGACGCCGGAGCCGTCGATCAAATCGAGGAGGATCTTACGCTGGCGCGTCAGGCGAACGCCTCTTTCACGCAGCGAATCCTTGATGCCTGCCTGTGCCATGGAGCCTCCTTTAGAGGGTAGCATTGCGGCGGCCTGTCCGACTATGTACATTCTGTCCCAAATTCGGACACCATTCGCGGCGAAAGAATATGCTGAGCGCGGCCTGTCTTTGGCGCTTCACGTGCCCAACACAGACTCAGCCGCATGTCCACTGCTACCGTTACCATGGACAAAGTGAGAACTTCCCACACCAAAGCCCGCATCCTCATTGCCGACGACCAGATGGATGTGCTCGAAGCCCTGCGATTTCTGCTGAAAGGGGAGGGCTACCAGATCGAGCCGGCCACCTCCCCGGCCGGGATACTGGCAGCCTTGGAGGCCCAGGAGTTCGATCTCGTGCTGATGGATCTGAACTACACGCGCGACACCACTTCGGGTCAGGAAGGGCTGGACCTGCTGCCGCGCATCCAGGCGATGGACGCCGCCCTGCCCGTGGTGGTGATGACCGCATGGGGAAGCGTCGACGTGGCCGTCGAGGCGATGCGGCGCGGGGCGCGCGACTTCATCCAGAAGCCCTGGGATAACGCGCGTCTGATGGCCATCGTGCGCACCCAGATTGAACTCAGCCAGGCCTTGCGCAAGAGCCGGCATCTCGAGGCGGAAAACCGCCTGCTGCGGGCCGAAGGCATGCCCGCGCTGATTGCCGAATCGCCGGCCATGCAGCCCGTGCTTCAGATCATCTCGCGTGTGGGCCCCTCGGACGCCAACATCCTCATCACGGGCGAGCCCGGCGCAGGCAAGGAAGTCGTGGCGCGCACGCTGCACGCCGTATCGCAGCGCGCCTCCCGGCCCATGGTAACGGTGAACGCGGGCGGGCTGGCCGAAGGAATCTTCGAAAGCGAGCTTTTCGGCCACGTCAAGGGCGCCTTCACGGACGCCAAGATGGACCGCGTGGGTCGGTTCGAACTCGCCGAGGGCGGTACGCTGTTTCTCGATGAGATTGCCAACGTGCCGATGAATTTGCAGACGAAACTCCTGCGCGTGCTCGAGACCGGCGAGATGGAGCGGGTTGGCTCCTCGCGCACGCGCAAGGTCGATGTGCGCGTGTTTTCCGCCACCAATGCGCGGCTCCATGAGGAGGTGGCCGCCGGGCGTTTCCGTCAGGACCTGCTGTTCCGCTTGAACACCATCGAGATCCATCTTCCCCCGCTGCGCGAGCGCCGGGAGGACATTCCAATTCTGGCCATGCATTTCCTCCGCCAGCACGCCCAGCGCTACCGCAAGCAGTTGACCGGTTTCGACGCCGCGGCGATGCAGGCCCTGCTGAGCAACCCGTGGCAGGGCAACGTGCGCGAGTTGAACCACGTGGTCGA
>JADLBG010000517.1 GCA_020847895.1 Bryobacterales bacterium | reverse complement strand
TGTAGCTGAAGTCGTCGGTGGCTCCGAAGGTGAGTCCGGGCTTCATGCCGCCTCCGGCCATCCAGACGGTGAAGCAGCGGGGGTGATGGTCGCGGCCGTAGTCCTTGGGAGTGAGCTTGCCCTGGCAGTAGACGGTGCGGCCGAACTCGCCGCCCCAGACGACCAGGGTGTCATCGAGGAGTCCGCGCTGGGCGAGGTCCTGAACGAGAGCGGCGGCGGGCTGATCGGTTTCTTTCGTAACGTTGGTGATGCCTTCGGGCAGATTGGTGTGGTGGTCCCAGCCGCGGTGGAAGAGTTGGATGAAGCGGACTCCGCGCTCGGCAAGGCGGCGGGCAAGGAGGCAGTTGCGGGCAAACGTGCCGGGCTTCTTCGCGTCGGGGCCGTAGAGTTCGAAGGTCTTTTCGGATTCCTTCGAAAGGTCAGCCAGTTCGGGAACTGAGGATTGCATCTTGTAGGCCATCTCGTATTGGGCGATGCGGGTGGAGATTTCGGGATCGTTGTAATCCTCGAGTTGCATCTCATTGAGTTTGGCCAGATCGTCGAGATAGCGGCGGCGGGTATTGGACGTCATGCCTTCCGGGTTCGACAGGTAGAGGACGGGATCGCCGCCGGAGCGGAACTTGACGCCCTGGTAGCGTGTGGGAAGGAAGCCGCTGCCCCAGAGGCGGTCATAGAGCGGCTGATCGCCCTTGCCGGTGGAGGAGATCATGACGACGAAGGCGGGGAGGTCTTTGTTCTCGCTGCCCAGGCCATAGGACAGCCACGCGCCGATGCTGGGGCGGCCGGCGAGTTGGAAGCCGGTCTGGAAGAAGGTGACCGCCGGATCGTGGTTGATGGCTTCGGTGTGCATGGACTTGACGAAGCAGAGGCGGTCAACGATTTTGGCGGTGTGCGGGACGAGTTCGCTGGCCCAGGCTCCGCACTGGCCGTTCCGGGAGAACTTGAAGAGGGACTCGACGACGGGGAAACGGGTCTGGGTAGCGGTCATGCCGGTGAGGCGCTGGCCCTGTCGGACGGAATCCGGGAGGTCCGTGCCGCGGAGCTTGACGAGCATCGGCTTGTAGTCGAAGGTCTCCATCTGGGAGGGCCCGCCGGACATGAAGAGGTAGATGACGCGCTTGGCTCTGGGAGGGAAGTGGGGAATGCCGGAGAGGGTGGAGGCGTTCGCGGTTTCAGCCTGGAGGTCATTGCCCAGGAGATGGGCGAGAGCGGCGATCCCGATCCCCGTGGAGGCGAAGAAGTGGCGGCGGGTGAGGTTCATGGCATTCTCCTTCAATGTTTGGTGATGGTTTCATCGAGGTTGAGGATGAGGCTGGCCACGGTGGAGTAGGCGGCGAGCTCCCCGGGGTTGAGTTGCCTGTCGGCGGGGGAATCGCCCTCGGAGAGCATCTTGCGGGCGGCGTCCGGGTTCGTCCGGTAATAGTCGATCTGGCTGCGGTAGTTATCGAGCAGGACGGCGGCTTCCCTTTCGCGGGGTGTGCGGGAGGTGGCGAGTTCAAAGCCATAGGCAATGCGGGCGGCGGGCGTGGCGCCGCCTTCGCGCATCATGCGTTCCGCCATCTTGCGGGAGGCCTCGAGATAGGTAACGTCGTTCATCATGTTGAGCGCCTGGAGGGGCGTGTTGGTGCGGGTTTCGCGGACGATGCAGGTTTCGCGCCCGGCGGCGTCGAAGTTCATCATGGCGGGCGGCGGGGAGGTACGTTTCCAGAAGGTGTAGAGGCTGCGGCGGTAGAGGCCTTCGCCCTTGTCGCGCTGGTAATCCGCTCCGCCGCTGAGTTCCTTCCAGAGTCCGGCGGGCTGATAGGGCTTGACGGAAGGTCCGCCGACGCGTTCGACGAGAAGGCCGGCTGCGGCGAGGGCCTGGTCACGGACGGTCTCCGCGGGGAGGCGGACCCGGGGACCGCGGGCAAGGAGCCGGTTTTCGGGGTCGCGCTGGAGGAGGTCCGGCGAGACGCGAGAGCTCTGGCGATAGGCAGCACTCATGACGATGAGCTTCTGCATGTGCTTGACATCCCAGCCGGCGCCGGTGAATTCGGTGGCAAGCCAATCAAGGAGAGCGGGGTGGCTGGGCCATTCGCCCTGGGCGCCGAAATCCTCGACGGTTTTGACGATGCCGACGCCGAAATAAGACTGCCAGTAGCGGTTCATGATGACGCGCGAGGGCAGCGGATTGGAGGGGCTGACGAGCCATTTGGCAAGGGCGAGGCGGTTTTTGGGAGCGTCCGGGGGTAGTTGAGGAAGGACGGCAGGGACGTTGCGGGAGACGAGTTCGCCGGGTTTGTCGTAGGCTCCGCGAATGAGGACGTGGGTTTCGCGCGGCGCTTCGCGCTCCTTCATGATCATGACGGTGGGGAAGGAGGCGATGAGGGCTTCGCGCTGTTCGGCGAGGGAGAGCCGGTCACGGTAGGCGCGGCGGATTTCGGGGGAGGCGTGATCTTCGAGGAACGCCTGGCGGAGTTTGGAATCCGCGGCCGGCGAGCGCGAGTCGAGGGCGGCGAGGTGGTTGAGGTTCTCGCGGATGGCGAGCATGGCGGCCTCGTTCGCGGAGAGGGGACGGTTGTAGACGCGGACTTCATCGATGAGGCCGTGGTAGAGGGATTCCTTGCCGGCTCCTCCGCCGATGCGCCATGGCTCGTTGGTCTTGAAGTCCTGATTGAGTTCGTCGACGAGGATGTGGAGTGGGGCTTCGCGGCCGTCGATGTAGACATGGACTCCCGCGGCGAGACGCGTGCCGTCGTAGGTGGCGAGGATGTGCCGCCATTGATTGAGCGGGATGGGCTCTTTGGTTTCGACGCGAATGGCGTCATCGAGCCAGCGAAGGACGAGGTTGAACTGGACCTTGCCGTCGTGGAGAGCGAGGCCGATGCCGGTCTCTTCGACGATGTCCTTGCCCTTGGTGA